>JAJRSV010000252.1 GCA_024278655.1 Bacteroidota bacterium
AGAGGTTTGGGACCGAGCCGTACTCTCGTACTTATCAACGGCAAAAGGAAAAACCCTTCAGCCCTGGTTTACATAAACGATACACCGGGTAAAGGCGATGTGGGTGTTGATATGAACAGTATTCCGATAAATGCAATAAAGCGTGTTGAAGTATTGCGCGATGGTGCTTCCGCTCAGTACGGTTCGGATGCTATTGCAGGCGTGATAAACATTATATTGAACGACCAGACAGAAAAAACAATTATCCGTGCCTATTCGGGTATTACGGAACAAGGCGATGGATTCCAGGCGGGAGCCAATTTAAATACCGGTTTAAAATTGGGTGAGATAGGATTTATTAATTTATCAGCCGGTTATTCGAATCAGCAGGAAACCAACCGCGCCGGTACACCCGGTAAAGATCTTCTGTTCGGACAGGATGAAACCAATCCCTGGATTCAGAAGAATCCTTCTCTCGGTATGAGGGTGGGTTTACCCAACATGAAAACTGCCAACACATACTATAACGGTAAAATTGATGTTGGTGATGTCGGTGAAATGTACTCTTTCGGTGGATTGGTTTTCAGAGAGGGTTTGAGTTATGCACTTTACCGCGCACCTTATTGGATTCCCGATGATTATTTTATAATGCATAAACAGGGCGAAGAGTACCAGGGATTTCAACCTACTTTTGAAACATCCATTTTCGATGTGCAGTGGACGACAGGTTTCCGCGCTGAAAAATTCGGCTGGAACTACGACCTGAGTTACACTTACGGAAAAAATGCTGTGGACTATAAAGTTGCAAATTCGATGAACCTCGATTTGAAAGAACAGACTCCCACAGTGTTCTATCCCGGTGGTTATGAATTCAATAATAACATTATAAACTTCGATATTTCGAAGCTGTTCTTCAAGAAGCTGTTTGTCAGTTTCGGAACCGAGTTCAGACTGGAAAACTTTATCGCCAAAGAAGGCGACGAAGCATCTTACTTCGGTTCGGGTGTTCAGTCGTTCCCCGGCTTACAGCCCCAGAACGCAATTGATGCAAAACGTACAAACGTAGGTTTCTATTTAGACCTTGGCTTTGATCTTACTTCCAACATTTTCATCGGCGGTGCAACCCGTTACGAAGATTACAGCGACTTCGGCGAAAATGTTACTTATAAATTTAACGCACGCGTAAAAACATCCGATAACCGTTTTAGCGTACGCGGTTCAATCTCAACCGGCTTCCGTGCACCTTCGCTGCATCAGATATTCCTCAGCAACATTCAGACGCTTATCTCCGGAGGTACTGTTAGTAACCAGGGTACGTTTAATAACGACAGTCCTGTGCTGCGCCAGTTGGGTGTTGACAAGCTTAAAGAAGAAACTTCTACAAACTTTACTATCGGTTTTGCAAGCAGACCTATCGACGGTTTGTTTGTTAGTGTTGATGTGTTCAAGATAGACCTGAACGATAGAATCGTTTACTCAAGTTCTATTACTTCCAGCGATACAACAACTACCGTTGGAAGAATTCTTCAGGCAAACAGCATTACAAGCTTAAAGTTCTTTATCAATGCTGTTAACACAACCACCAAGGGAATTGATATTGTAGCCAGCTACAACATGAAAAGGTTGAGAATAAACTTGGCGGCTTCTTTCCTCGATCATTCGATTGAAGGTAAGATTAATACACCCGACGTTCTTGCAGCGGACGGAGTAGATATATTCGACCGCAAGGAGCAGTCGCGTATATTAACTGCAAGACCTACCAAAAAAGTAATACTCGGTCTCGTTTACGATTGGGACAGTTTTACACTCGGTATTTCGGGAATATACTTCGGAAGCGTTACGTGGCAGCATGTTAATAACGGTTTGAACGGCGTTGACCTTGGCGACGGTCCGTTACCTACAGACGATGCAGCTTACGATCAAACATTCTCGGCAAAAATATTAACCGATTTGTTCGGTACCGTAAGATTCACAAAAGGAATTTCTCTTACGGTTGCGGTGAACAACTTGTTCAACGTTTATCCCGATGTGATTGACACAAAGGGTGATTTTGTTACCGATCTCGGCGGTCGTTTCAAATATCCCTGGGAAGTTAATCAGTTCGGATTTAACGGGCGTGTAGTAGTTGCATCGCTTAATTTCGATTTATGATAAATCGTATTAACGCTTAATTCTTTACGAAGCCCGTCAATTAACGACGGGCTTTTTTATTAGATATAATGATTTTAACTATAGGCAAAAATTTTAGCTATTATTTTTGCCTTGGGGTGAAAATACTCGAATAAATAATACGAAAATGAGTAAAAAATAAATGATTGTAAGAATCATTGATTTTCTTTTAATTAATAAAAAAGCCGCTAATGCGCTAATTATTTATATTCATTCGCGCATTCGCGGCAATATTAAATTGAGGAAAGCGAAAAGAATTATACTACCCGTTTAACGTAGCGACCATAACTGCTTTAATCGTGTGCAGCCGGTTTTCGGCTTCATCAAAAACAATTGAGTGTTCCGATTCAAAAACATCTTCGGTTACTTCCATTCCGTCCAATCCGTACTTCCGGAATATCTCTTCGCCTACTTTTGTCTCGCGGTTATGGAATGCGGGAAGGCAATGTAAGAATTTTACATTTGGGTTTCCTGTAAGTTTAATAACATTCATATTCACCTGATACGGTTTTAACAGCTTTATTCTTTCATCCCAAACTTCAGCCGGTTCACCCATCGAAACCCAAACATCGGTGTAAAGAAAATCGACTCCTTTTACTCCTTCTTCAACGCTATCGGTTAAAGTTATTTTAGCGCCCGTTTCTTTTGCAATCTCTTCGCATTGCTTTACGAGTTCCTCTTCCGGCTGGTTTGCTTCCGGCGCACAGAGACGAACATCCATTCCCATTTTTGCTCCTCCTACAAGCAGCGAGTTTCCCATGTTGTTGCGTGCATCGCCGAGAAAGCAGAATGAAATATCCGAAAGTTTTTTATCGGAGTGTTCAATCATCGTCATAAAATCAGCCAGCACCTGTGTTGGGTGAAACTCATCCGTTAAACCGTTCCAAACGGGAACGCCTGCGTACTCAGCCAACTCTTCCACAATCTTCTGACCGAAGCCGCGGTACTCAATTCCGTCGTACATTCTGCCCAAAACTCTTGCTGTATCCTTCATCGATTCTTTATGCCCGATTTGTGTACCGCTTGGTCCAAGGTAAGTTACGTGTGCACCCTGGTCAAGTGCGGCAACTTCAAAAGCACAGCGCGTGCGTGTGGAAGTCTTTTCGAAAATAAGAGCTATGTTTTTACCTGTTAACTTTTGTTGTTCGCTGCGGTTCTTCTTATCGGCTTTTAGTTTTATCGAAAGTTCGAGCAAGTAGTTTATTTCCTCCGGTGTAAAATCGAGTAACTTAAGAAAGCTGCGGTTCTTCAGATTTACTGACATATTAACTCCATTTAAATTCGTTTATAACTATATTCAAAAATTCAATGAGCAAAATTAAATCATTAAACTCAGAAACAGAAATTATCCTGTTTAAGCATATAAATGAATTGCATTCATACTATTTGTTTATTTAATTAATCCGTAGATCAAAAAAGTTTATCTGAAATTCACCGGTTAAGCATTTGCCTGATAATAATAAAATCGTACATAAACCGTTTACAAAAAGAATTATTAAAACCCTGTTTTATCTTTTGGCTGCGTGGATAATACTTCTTATTGTTGCTGCGGGATTATTCTATATCTATAAAGACGACATAAGTAAAAAGCTTCTGCTCAGTTTTAATGCAATGCAGCGAGGTGAAATATCGCTGGGTGAAATATCCTTCAAACCTTTTGTGCAATTTCCCGATATTTCAATCGGTATAAACAATGTAATTTATTATGAAAACAAAACGGGCAACAGGTATATATCGGAAAAACCGATTGCCGAAATTGATGTTGTTTACGCTTCGCTGAATATTATCGATTTAATTAAGGGAAGAATAAATATTTCAAAAGTTAAAATTGAAGGAGGCACTTTAAATTTTGTTACTTATAAAGACAGCAGTGTAAACATCTTTAATGCTCTGGGATTGAAAAAACCTGCCGGTGAAAATAAAACCGAAAAGTTGAATGACAGCGAATCCCTTAAAACCGAAAGCCCGGAATCGGATGGAAACAGCAACAGCAGTGTTAAGAAAACAGGTGAACTTAACCTGAATGTTGAACAGGTGTCCATAAAAGATTTAAGAATCAATTTTGATAACCGTGTATTTAACAGAACCGCCTCTTATAATATCAAAAACCTTTCATCCTCATTTCAGCACCTGCCGGAACTTATTAAAGGTTCGCTCAGCACAAATATTATTATTGATTCGGTTCAGGTTGCCGGTAAGGAATTATTAAGTAACACACAGATGAAAATAGAAATTATATTTGGTTTCGATAAAGAAAATCTGATTTTTAATATCGACCATGGCTTTTTCTCATTTGCCGCTGCCGGGTTCAATATTAAGGGTTACTACGATATTAAAAATGATGAGTATGTGAATTTTGAGATTGACGGTTCTGATCATGAGTTCAGCTTTTTCGCTTTATTGTTTACGAACGAAGGCATTAAAAATCTTAAAAAAGGAGATTTATATTTTAAGGGAACCATCAAAGGTAAATCAAAAGTGCAAATGCCTGACTTCACTTTTGAATTCGGATTAAAAGATGTAGAGGTTATTAATCCGGTTACAAACCGCACGATTAAGAACCTGAACTTAAAAGGATACTTCAATTCAGGAACAGCGGAAGACCTGTCGGAAGCCGGATTGAAGATCGATACATTATACGCCGATTTACCCGACGGCTTTATTAACCTGTCGGGCACCGTTAAAAATTTCAAACTCCCCGAGATAGATTTAAACTTGTATTTGAATGCGGACGTTACCGGGTTGGATAAATTATTTAATCTTTCGTTTATAAAAAATCTGCAAGGTAAAATTTATTTTGAAGAAAGAATTAAAGGAAAATATATTTCGGAAGGGGAACAGTTTGAGAGTGAAATTAATAATACGAAAATATCTTTCGGGAATTTAGGATTTATCATCCCCGGTGCTTTACGACTTGATAATGTTAACGGCTTAATTACCCGTAAGAACAATGTTTTTTACTTTAACGATTTAAGTATTATATCGGAAGACACCGACTTACTGATAAACGGAGAATCGAAAAATCTCCATTATCTTGCATTAGGTATCGATAAAGAAATTACGGCAAGCTTAACAATTAAATCGTCCGTATTCGATTTACCGAACTTTCTTTTTTTCGATCCTTCGATTAAAAGAGATTTTCCTTACAGAATTCTGAATGTGGATTTGAATGTTGATGCATTTACAACTACAACGAAAGCACTTAACTTCAAATCGTTCCCGGAAATTGAATTCAAAATAAAAAAGCTGAATGCAACGGCAGAAAACTTTTTGCCCCCGTTAGAAATCAAATCAGGTGTTTACAAAATAAGCGAAAGTCTGCTCGGCTTTAATATGAAGTTCGATGGTTTTAAAACGAACTTCCTGAACGGGAAATTTAATTTCACTGCCGAATACAACTCATCAAAATATCAACCGTATTACATAAAAATTAAAACGGGACTCAAAGATGTTTACCCTGCCTTATTGTTTTACGGTGAAAACGATACTATTCCCGAAGCATTAAGCGGTAAACTAAACGGTTCGTTTTTAGCCGAAGTGCAGCTTCCCGTCGATTCAACTGTGCTTAAATTCATTCGGTTAAGGCATGGTGATCTGGAATATCAATATGCCGATAATATTATCTCGACTAAATCGTTAAACTTTAGTTTTTCTGATGTTTACTTTAACTCAGGTCCTAATTCAAATCCGCTTGCCACACTTAGTACAAAAGGGAAGATAGGGGCGGAAGAAATCAAGTCGAATGAATTTGATATTAATGATTTCAGCTTTAATCTGATGATTCAAAACGGCGTATACAAAGTTGATGCAGATAATCCGATGCTCTTTGGTAAAAATTCAAGAGGAAATGCCGAATGGATTATTACTCCGTTTACCGATATTCCTTCAGTTAGTATTGAATACAATATCCCTTCGTTTTATGCAGAGGAATTGTTACAGACATTTTTAGAGGATACGATTATTACAGGCAAATTAAATTTGAATATGAGACTAAACTCAAGCGGAAACGATTGGAACGAAATGCTCGGGAACTTAGCCGGTTGGATTAAACTTTCGGGCAGGAACCTTACGCTTTACGGAGTGGATACCGATGAAATACTTGAGAAATACAAAAGAAGCCAGAACTTTAACTTAGTTGATTTGGGTGCTGTTATGCTTGCCGGTCCTTTGGGTATAGCAATTACTAAAGGAACCGACTTTGCAAGTATATTAATGTTTAACGAAGGACACAAAAGTTCGATTCATAATTTTGTTAGCAACTGGAAAGTTGAAGGCGGAACGTTTACAACCGAAGACGTTGCGTTCACAACTGATAAAAACAGGTTCGCGGCAAAAGGGTGGCTGAATTTTGCTGCAGACAGTCTGGATTTAACAATTGCTGTTCTTGATAAGAACGGATGCAGTATTTTCAGTCAGAATGTTTTCGGGAAAATGAATGAACCGGAACCGGGCAAGTTGAAAATTGTAGGAACTTTACTTGCACCGGTAACAAATCTTATAGATGATATTTTCGGAAGCGATTGTGAAAAGTTTTATACCGGTTCGGTAAAGCATCCGGACTAATTATCCGCAAAATATTTTTTGCCGGTTTTACAACGTGTTGTTTTTGTTTTAACGAGGGCAGTGTGTGTATTTTAAATAATAAAATAGAAGGTTTTGCAATTTTGCAATAAAATAGTGTGAATTAGTGATGAAAGTTAAAAGTAAACTCTTAATGTTTTTACTCGTGTGTTTAACTGCAACGGTAAACGCACAGTATACGGTCGGGGTTTTCGGCGGAATAAATAATTCGAACTTAACAGGCGACGCGCCTACCAATGTGGTTTATAAATCAACGCCGGAATATGGAACGGGTCTGCTTGCCGAATACAATATTACCGGTGATGTAAGGATAAGTTTCCAGCCGATGTTCCAGCGTAAGGGGACCATAATAGCATATAGCGTATTTTCGGAAAGAGAACCGATTGACAGCATTGATATTAATATCAGTTATTTCTCGATTCCTGTTTTACTGAAAGTATACGGCGGCAATAACATCATGTATGTTTCTGGTGGCTTCGATTTGGGAATAAAATTCGATGCATCCTTCAGAGATATTAATTCGAGTACGGAACTAAACGTCGAAGATTCATTCAAGGATTTCGACATTGCCGCAATAATAGGTGTCGGTGCACAGTTTAGGGTCGGTTTGCTTTATGTTTTTATCGAAGGACGCTATTCGCAGGGATTAAGTAATATCAGAAATCAGAAAGAGGGAGAGCCGGAAGATCTTAATCTCTCGTTAAGAACATTGGGAATGCAGTTGTTTGCCGGTATAACATATTCATTCGATAGTGTGCAGTAAATGTTTAATAAACTCCTAACAGAAAAAGCCGGAGATGAACATGAAATTTTCTACTAAAAGAAATTTGTGCAATAAATTAATTTATGTGTTTACTTTTATCTTACTAATCCTGCCTGCAAATGTTTATGAAACATACGGACAGGAAAAACCGGACAGAAGCGATGAAAGTACTTCAGCAGATTATTCGGTTATACCCTCTTTGGGCGAACATAAATTTACACCCAACTCGTTGGTAAAAGATCCGTTTATAAAAACTTATATACGTAATTCGATAGGTGTAGGGCAGGCACTTAATCTTGATGTGCCGGTTGTGATAATTGACGGTCAGGAAGTGTTCGGGCTGCGCGGCGACCTTGTATTTGCATCCTTCGATTTTGAATATCATCATGCAGTAAAGGATTGGCTGGCTGTTTGGGGAAAGTTTAACGTACTAGCAAGACTCGGGAATGACACCCAGGCATTACTCACACAAGGTATAACAGCTGTTACAGGTTTTGAGTTCGGATGGTTATTTAAATTAATGGAGAAAGAGCAAACTGCGTTGTCGTTATCTTTAAGTCTTGAAAACGGAAGTGCCACGATTATTAATCTGCTGGATTATATAAACGGAATTATTGAGGGCGATCGTTCTCCTAATAACTCACTTGTAAATAAGGTGCAGTCATTAAGAGGCGGAAGCGGATTGCGTTTTGCATGGGCTGCTAATAAATTGTTCGGGCTTTATGCAATGGGCGAACTGTTGTACGGTCAGTCTGCCGAAGTAAGAGGCGAAAGCGAATTCTTCTACAATTTAGGCGTTGTGTTCGATTTTGATTTAAGCTCTTTTTCCGAATTACCGCTCGGGATTTTGCTGGGTTACAATCAATCCAATCTCCAGTCTTCGGGTATCTCGAATACTTTCTTTTTCAGGATTGGTTATAACAGCCCGGGCGATTTAAGTATCGGTATCGAAAGTTCGATAAACAAAGTTCCGGTTAAATCTTTAGATAAAACTTTAAACGCCGGTTTAACTAAAATAATGCTGAGGTATTATTTCGAATAAATAAACGAGGGTTGCTTCACTCAATCGTTCTTTTTGTCTTCGCTGTCATCATTATTTTTGCCGGGATGTTTTCTTTCCGTTGTCTTGTCTTTATTTGTTTGTTCAGCCGTTTTGCTTTCCTGATTTTGTCGTTCGTCTTCGATTATATGAATATCCCGTTGCGGGAAAGGAATTGTAATTCCTTCTTTAGCGAAAGCATTGTTAATTGCTACCATCAGGTCACTCTTTATTTCAAGCCAGTCGCCGTAATTCGATGTCCAGCAGCGAAGCTCAAAATTTAACGAATGATCACCGAATTCAGTAAACAGAACATAAGGAGCGGGCTTAACCAAAACCTGCTGATGATTTTTAGCGCACTCTAACAACAGCTTCATTACTTTCTCAATATCTGTTCCGTATTTAACACCCACCTTAATTTCAATTCTTCTAAGCTGGTCTGTCATAGTCCAGTTAATAAGTTTATTCGAAATCAAATGTCCGTTCGGCACTATAATTTCCGCACCGCTCCAGTTGCGTATAATACTCGAACGAATGCCGATACTCTTTACTCTCCCCGAAATATCCGCCACCTGCACGGCATCGCCGACCTGTATCGGTCTTTCGAAGATGAGAATCAAACCCGAGATAAAATTATTGACAAGAT
>JAJRSV010000253.1 GCA_024278655.1 Bacteroidota bacterium
CCTTCCCCGGGATATCCTTCCCAACGAAGTTATTTATATGCCATAAAATGTTTGTTGGTTTCAATTTGATTTCTTTGCCGGTTATTATCAGTGCCATTATGTTTTAGATAACCTCGTAGAGGTTAAATTATTGTAAAAAAAAACATCCATCGAAAAACAACATAAACCTTGTAGAGGTTTAATAAAACAATCTGCTTATCTCATCAGTTAAGTATCAAATCTTTTTATTTTAATATTGCAGGCAGCAATGATATTTTTCAATACCCTCTTCAGGTTCTTAAATTTATTGTAATTACGTAGTTTACGCTTTAACTCTAATCCTTCTTTTTACGAAGCAGGAAGAAAATCACCAGGGCTAAAACCGCACCCGTCAGCATGTAAATCCAGTCGGGTGTTTTTTTAAGTTTGAAAGGGCGGAATGTAGTAAAAATGGTTTTACCGCTGCCTATATCTGCAAGCGCATAATCCCAGACAAGTGTACGCCCGTCAACCTTTTTAGCATTATGATTTATAATTTTACCGCCGAAAGTATATTTGTAAACCACGTGGTATTTGCTTGCATCAATTCCGAAACCGGTTGCAATGGGCGGAATGAACTGGCTGAAGTAAATTAACCCCGAACTTTCTTTACGGAAAACAAATTGTGCATCGGCAAAAGCTTTAACATTATTTAACGAATCAATCCTTTCGAAGGAGAGCCGGATTACGGTATGTGTAGTGCTGTCGGTCGAGTCTGTAAAAACAGTAACGCTTTCAATTTTCGTATAGTCGGAACCGAATTCTTTCTTCACCGAATCAGGATTGAACAACCCGATTTTTTCAGCTACTACCCTGCTTTCTTCGTCGGGCAGTTTCATCCAGTAGTCTATTTGCATCGTTCCCGAGCCGTCGGGATAAAGCACCACCTCCTGAACATAGTTCAAACAGCCGGTTACGGCAATTGTAACAAGGAATAGTAAGAGCTTAATCTTGTTTTTCATTCTCCATCTGATTTCAATTAATTCCTTATCCGGCAATACAAACAGATATTTGCAACCATTTAGAATAAAGTGAATCAAATTTATAGAAATATTAACTATTTTTCACTAATTTTGCAGATTGATTAAATAAACTATGAGGTGAATATTATGCCGACGTACGACTATAGATGCCTGGAATGTAATCATAAATTCGAATTGTTTCAGTCGATGACCGCAGAACCGGTTTCGGTTTGCCCCGAATGCGGAGGGAAAGTTAAAAGATTAATTGGTGCAGGCGCCGGTCCTATTTTCAAGGGCAGTGGTTTCTATCAAACCGATTATAAAAACAAATCATCTTCTTCAAATAATAACAACGGCAGTAACGGCAATAGTAAAACTATTAGTACACCGGTTACAAAAGATACCACGACAAAAGCCAAACCGGCTAAGTAAAAGAAATTTGATTTTTAAAAATTAAAAGCGATTCACCGAATCGCTTTTTTTATTTAAACCGGAACATTAATCGGTAAGTTTAGAAATCCAATCCTAACGAAAAATAAAATTTAGGTCTGGAAAAGCCGCTAACATTGTAAGCCCACGCAACATCGAAGCGCATAAGAAAATAAAGGAAGAAAACGCGCGCACCCACACCGGTACCCATCAGCAAATCATCGCTAACGATATTTCCGAAACGGTCTCTTTTGAACAATCGCAAATCGCTGTTTTTATACCAGGCACTACCAACATCCACAAATGCAACCCCCTGAATATTGCTGAAAAGCAGCGGCAATCCGCCGGTTAAAAGATAACGTATAAGCGGGAACCTCAATTCGAGGTTAACCAGAAAGTAGCGTGTGCCTATCTGTTCTGCATAATCGAAACCTCTTAGCGGCAGAGCAGCAGTTAGGAAAGCAAAATCTTCGGCTGATTGAATCGGTACTTCGGTGGTTGCATAACTCCTGTTAATCCAGTTATCCACACCGCCGATAAAAAACCGCTGCGGATTATTTCCGCCCGAGTACCCGGCTGAAAATCTAACCGCAAAAGAATGATCGTAAAAGAAGCGGAAGTAAGTACGGTAATCTCCCATAATAGAGTAAAAGCTTTTGGTCGGATCGTCGAAGCCGAGATTGCCGATAACATCGAACCTGTAACGCGTGCCCATTATAGGAGCGGTGTAACCCCAGATTATGTTATCGTGCACAAAACTAATCGAAGGCACAACCAGCGAAACCTTCTGAGGCGGCTCGAGAAAATTATCTAAATTTTCGCTCGAAATATTCAGCCAGCTTAAACCGACATCGAACCGGTAAAACCTGTCGAGCGGGTAACTTGCAGTACCGGCAAAGCCGAAATTCCTGAAACGGAACAAATTAGCGTACCTTCCGCGCAGCAGCCTTATAAACCTTGCGGTATGAAAACCCTGAATTCCCCAGTTTATTCTTTTAGCCAGGTAAAAATAGGCAAGCCCGTAATCGCTGTTTTTCAAATCGATCTGCAATCCGGTAATACCTATCAAACGGTGGTTGCCAAGCACATCGCTGAAACTGATAATTGTAGTACCGATAAAACCGTAAAGAGTATTATAACCTGCGTTGGCGTAAATCAGGTCCGGACCGAATGTAACTTTGTATTTATGAACCAGGTAATCACCGTTCTCGTCAAGATTGTCAGTCGGGTTAAAAATATCCACATCGCTCGAATCTTCGTTTGAAGCTACTTGTTCATCTCTTCCGAAAATGTAATTGCCGTAATCAACTTTATTGGTATCGGGTTCGCCGGTATTATCGATTACGTTTCCGGTAAAGAATGGAGATTCTTCCACAAATGACGAATCGGTTTTATCTTCATCAAACTTTTCTTTTTTCGCAAGTTCCGTAAGTGTGGGTGTTGAAAGATCGAACAATCCTCTTCTGAATTTTGTAAGAGGAAGCTGCTCCACATCCTGCCGGATTTCAAACGGGTTGTTCATTAAAAATATGCTGTAACTCGAGTTGTAAAGCGTGGCAAATGCAAGTTTCTTTCCGTCTTTCGATAAGGTCAAATGGTAAATGCCGTTCAACGAATTAGTGACCGGTATTTCTTTAATTTCGGATAAGCTGCTTATGTTTTCGTCCTGCTCTGTAAATACAACTCTCTTTTTGTAAATATTGTTTATTCCATTTAAATCCGAAACGAATAATATCTCTTTATCATCGCCGCTGACTACGGGAAACATTTCGTTGCTGCCGGGTAGATTAGTAATTCTACCAATCTTGTGAGTTGCAACATCAACAGAGTAGATGTCGGTTGAATAATCTTCGTAGTTGTAAATTTTAAAATCTTCCGGAACCTCGCTTTCGGTAAGATAGTCGCCGCGGTCGGATGCGAAGTAAATGGTTTTACCGTCGTGCGACCATTCGGGGTCGCGGTCGCTGAATATATCATTTGTAAGATTGATTAACTCATCCGCTTCGATGTTGTAAATATAAATATCGGACTGGCGGGGTGTTTGTCCCACAAATGCAATATACTTTCCGTCCCACGACCAGCTTACACCGTTAATTGCATCCATTTTTACAGGAAGGATTTTGAACTCCTCTGTTTCTACATCGATAACATAAATAACATCGTAGCCATGATATAAAGCAGATACCGCAATTTTTTTTCCGTCGGGCGACCATGTTAAACCGGGAGTAACGATATTAAGCTCTTCAAAATCGGGTGAGACGTTACCTGCTACCAATTCCTTAATTATCTCGCCTGTGTTCGCATCCATAAGGTACAGACTGAAGGTCAGGTCTCTGTTCGAAATGTATGCTATCTTATCTCCCTGCGGAGAAAGTGCGGGACTCGTATTATATCTTCCGTCGCCTTCTTCCGGGTCGGTTAATCTTTTTGCAAACTCATCCGGGTCAAGCATATCTTCAACGTCGGGCCAGAATGCACGTTTAATATCTTTCTTCCAGCGTTCGTTCAATTCTTTAAGCGTAAGTCCAATGCTTTGCCGCATTGCTTCGTTAAGATTACCCACACCTTTCAGCTTGTGAATCAGCTCGCTTATTTTTTCCTTGCCGTATTTTTTAGCTATATAATAAAACACCGCCTGACCGCCGCGGTAAGCAAAGTATCCACCCAACCGGCTTATATCGGGCAGGTATTCGTTAATGGCTGCATCGCGAATAAACATATCTTCCTCAACATCCCACCCGACCGATTGATACTCAGCCATTCCTTCGTTAAACCAAAGCGGAATTTGAAGCGATATGTTGTTCGAAATAATATTCTGAAGCGAACCGCCGTAAAACATATCGTTAATTACGGCGTGAGTTAATTCGTGATGAATTAAATGTCTGAACTCCTTGTACGAACCGGTAAACTGAATTACAACCCTGTTTTTAAAAAGCTCGGTAAAGCCCTGTATTCCCTCACTAAGGTAAGTATCGGTAACGTTTGTTTCCTGAAAGTCGTTTTGCGAATTGTAAACAATTATGGTAATGCGGCTGTTTATATTGAAATCGAAACTGTTCATAATGCTGTTTAATGCATCTTCGGCAGCGTGGGCGGTAAACTCGGCAAGCATATCGCCTTTATCCGTAAAGTAAATATCAAAGTGTTTCGTTTGAATATAGTACCAGTCGAATGTTTTATACTGTACCTTGTTCTGCCCGAATTGACCAAACAGAAGGGAATTAGCTAAAATAACATATGCTAAAATGTTAAATAACTTTTTTGTCATAAATAAACGTCAATCAATCAACAATTATAAAATCTAATTCCAGTTTATCTAAGTTAACCCTAACAAGCTTAACTATTAATTTATCCCCTAAACGGTAACTTTTTTTAGTTCGTCTGCCAATTAAGGAATATTTTTTCTCATCATAAATGTAAAAATCACTCTCTAAATCCCGTACTCTAATAAGACCTTCGGCTAAAATATCAACCAATTCAACAAACAGCCCGTAATGAGTAACACCCGAAACAACAGCATGGAACTCTTCGCCCAGTCTTTCTTTAAGGAACTGCACCTGCTTCATCTTAACCGACAGGCGCTCGGCATCAACAGCATTCCTTTCGGTCGATGAGATATATTCGCAAATTTTATCCAATTGTTCAAGCGTATAAAAAGTTCCACCCTTCTTTTTGGTGTAAAACTCAATCAGCCGGTGAACGAGTAAATCGGAATACCTTCTGATGGGCGAGGTAAAATGGGTGTAATACCTGAATCCCAATCCGAAGTGCCCGATATTTTTGGTGGAGTAAACGGCTTTTGCCATTGAGCGGATAGCCAGTTCATTTACTACGGCTTCTTCTTCCGAACCCCGTACCTGGGTTATCAGCTTTTGAATTTCCCTCGAGTGACTTTGCGAACGAACATTGAATTTATACCCGAGCGACCTGACGAACCTTGCAAATTCACTTATCTTTTCCTCTTCCGGTTTGTCGTGAACCCTGTAAACAAACGGGTTTCCTCCTTTACGCGATAATTTTGAGACGTGCTCGGCAACGGTTTTGTTCGCCAGAAGCATGAATTCCTCAACAAGCATATTGCTTTCTTTCATCTCTTTTTTATGAACCGCTACCGGGTTGCCCTCTTTGTCTAATTCGAACGCTACTTCGGGAGAGAAAAATTCTATACTTCCCGCCTTAACTCTTTTCTTACGTAACACCTGCGCCAGCTTGTTAAGTGCCAGTATTTCTTTACTGAAATCACCTTCGCCGGTTTCAATTATTTTTTGTGCTTCTTCGTAAGTGAATCTTCTTTTACTGTTAATTATGGTTTTAACAATATCATATTTTTCTATTTTGCCTCTCGGCGTAAGTTCGAATATTACCGAGTAAGTTAAGCGGTCTTCATCGGGCACAAGCGAACAGACAACATTCGAAAGCGCTTCCGGAAGCATAGGTATCACTTTGCCGACAAGGTAAACACTGTTGCCGCGCAGTTCCGCCTGCCGGTCAAGTGCCGTGTCCTTTCTTACATAGTGACTCACATCGGCAATATGAACACCCACACGGTAATTGCCGTTTTTCAATTCTTTAATCGATAAAGCATCATCGAAATCTTTTGCATCTTCCGGATCGATGGTAAAGATAACTTCTTTCCGTAAGTCTTTTCGCTTTTTAATTTCTTCAGGTGGAATTTCACTGCTTATCTGTTTTGCTTCCTTAGTTACTTTAGCAGGAAATTTAACCTGAATATTGAACTCGCGCGCTATAGCCATTAACTCGGTATCGTGCGAACCTTCTTTGCCGAGGACTTCAATTATTTCACCTTCGGGATTAAGCATTGAAGAGTACCACTCAAGATTTCCGACTATTACTTTATCTCCCGGCTTTGCTCCATGTAAATATTTTTTATCCACATAAATATCCCTGTGGATTTTTGTGTCATCCGGTCGGACGAAATAGAAAGACTTCGAACGGTGCAGCGTTCCTATGTACTCTTTTCTTTTCCGTTCAATCACATCTACTATTTGTCCTTCGAGGTTTTTACCTTTCTGCTTTGCAAACAACACAACTTCAACCGTGTCTCCGTCGAAAGCGGAGTTGATGTTTCTTTCGGCAACGTATATGTCGCCGAGTTTTTTATTCTTCGGGATTACAAACCCGAAGCCATCGGGATGAAGCCGCAAAATGCCAATCAGTTTATTCCCGTTGGGGAACAGATTTAACTGATAGCGCTTGCCTCTCCTGGTTAAAAAATCCTCTTTATGAAGTTTGTGCAGTTCGGATTTAAGCAGTGCATACCTGTCCGAACTGTTTATCTTAAGGCGTTTGGCAATTTCCTTGCTTTTGAACGAACGCCTCGGATGCTTTTTGAAGAAGTTTTGTAAATCTTTTTTCATTTAAAAATCAAACCTGTATCTTATTCCTAATTCGTTAACCATTTCGTTATAGGATGAAGTGTTTTGAACCGGTTCTTTACGCTCCAACCTGAACACTAAACTTTTTAAGGATTCAATCGGGGGAAACTCTATTTTAATATTCGCGCGGGTCAAATCCTGAAACACCTGCGAAGTTCCTCCAATTTCATATCTGAATGGTCCTGCTTTTCCAATTAAACTAAACACGGTTTCGGTACCGACTTTTTGAATTCTTACACTCCTAATATAATCTCCGAAAGTTTGATTTAAAAAACTTCCTACAAGCGAACCCGCAAACGCCGCAGCGGTTGACGCGGCAAGGTTTCTGTCCTGTGCCGTTGCATCGTCGGTAAACTTACCAACTATAATAAACATAATTGCATCGGAAGGAGTTTTAGTAGCATCGAGCTGAAAGTCGCCGATTCCGCTGTCGCGAATATATACGCTTATATTTTCTTCCTTCTGCATAAAGTTTTTATCAATCTGACTTACCGGTCCTTCGAGATGAATTCTTATTTCAACCTCTTTTTCGTTACCGGCTATATTGGTTGTGTCGCTCGAGATATAATAATCCCGGTACACCGCAGTTACATCCAGATACGGATCATCAATTTCACTTAAAAACTTAACGCTGCCGAACGCCTGGAACGGCTTAATGAATTCGAGCTTTGAACCTTCGAGTAATTTTAACTCTCCTTTGGCAACCGGTTTATCGTTAATCAAATCATATTCAAAGTTGCCCCCCAGATATGCCGTAAGGTTTTGCTGGAATTCCTGCGAAAGTACAAACAGCATTTTTGCTTCGTCTTCAAGTCTAACCTTCAATCTTATATCGACCGGATTTGAAGAAGCCGATTCCAAATCTTTATTACGGCTTTGCAGGTGTGTGAGTAAAATTAAGCTGTCTATTATTGCGTCTTCCTTTTTAGAGTAGTCTTTGTAAACGTATTTAAACTCTTCCGACTCACCCGAAAAAGACGATTGTGCAGGCAAAAAAGTAAGCGATGCACCTTTCTTTACAATCAAACCGGCATAAACTTCGTTGCGTTCATTGTTTTTTATATAAGAAGCGTTACCGTCGGTTTCAATAACAAGATTACCGTAGATGTTCGGGTTAACTGCCTTCGTCTCAAGCCCCAATATTTTCAGTTTACCGTTCATATAAAGTGCGATATCATTGAACACAAAATTTTTATGTTCAAGCATTCCCCAACCGATAATTTTACCGCCGTTTTTTGTTGCGCTTTCGTTTTGAACCCAAAGTGTATCGACTTTAATTTTATTTTTTTCAAAGCGGACATTTAACCCGGTATTGTAACGGAGGTTGTTAACCGTAACCGTAGCGGCGGCATTATGAACCTTTAAATCTCCGTATATTTCAACATTGTTATATTTTCCGCCAATCGTTAAATCCGACGACAGATTTCCCTCAACTCTTCTTACGTAAGGAACTATGTTTTCAAGCATCACCAAATCGAATTTGTTGGCGAGCAATTTTATATTTATCGATTCCTCCCCGAGCGATTTTTTTTCGCCGGCTATCGAAAGATCGACCGGCAGCGTGCCTTCTACTTTCAACTTCGGCTGTTTGATGTTATACAGTGTGTCTAAAAAATTAACCGAAAGACTGAGCTGTTTGTTATCGTAATTAAAAGATGATGTA
>JAJRSV010000254.1 GCA_024278655.1 Bacteroidota bacterium
GGGCAACTTTACCGCCGCGGGCAAAAACAACCGTGCCGGTTCCTGCACTGGATTGATCGAAGTAGTTTTCTTCGATTGCCATCTCATCAATCGCTCCGTTTCTTATACTATCCAAAGTTAATCTATCCGTCCTGTCGAATATATAAGATTTATAAAACCCGGTCGAATTAATTCTGAAAATTGTGCTGCTTATATATTCCAAATCCTCCGAACTGCTTTTGTACGGAAATTCGCTGTCGTACTTACCGTCTTTAAGAGTCGGATAAATTTTATCGTAAGTAACAGTAGAACAGGAAGCGATTAATACCACGGAGAGGAACGATAAAATTATCGTTTTTGTTCTTGTCATTGTTAAGCTCCTCTCTGGTTTTATAGTTCGATTAACTTATTCTGGATTACATATTGCGTAAGTTCCACATTCGATTTGAGGTCCATCTTATCGAAGATTCTGTTCCTGTAAGTATAAACAGTGTGAACGCTAATTGAAAGGTCATCGGCAATCTCTTCGGCTGTTTTACCTGATGCAATGAGACACATTATCTGGTACTCGCGATCTGATAATCTTTCGTGCGGTGGTTTTTGTATGTTTTCCTCAATCGATTCTGCAAGACGCTCGGCAAGCGGTTGATTAATGTATCTGCCGCCGGAAACAATTTTTCTTATTGCAGTTACAAGCTCCGTCGGTGCCGATACTTTTTTCAGATATCCGGCAGCACCTGCTTTTATTGCTCTTATTCCGTACTGCTCTTCGGTGAACATGCTTAATATTAAAACCGGCAAATCGGGGTACATTACTTTTATATCTTTCAATGCTTCCAAACCGCTTTTGCCGGGCATACTAATATCCAGCACAACTATTTCGAACTTTTCCTTTTCAAGCAGTGCAAACAATTCATTTGCATCCGAAGCTTCGCCCGTAACCGCCATATCCGATTCTTCAGCAACAATCTGCTTAAGCCCCTCTCTAACAATTGCATGATCATCGGCAATTAATATTCGTATTGAATCTTTCATTTTTACACCTTACTGTTTAACGGCATTTCCACAATCACTTCGGTTCCCTTTCCGGGTATTCCTTCAATCATCACCTCGCCGCCGAAAATCATCGCTCTTTCCTTCATACCTATTAAGCCGAGTGATTTGGGGTCTTTAATTTGATCGGTATTAATTCCGATGCCGTTATCCTTTACTTTTAAAATCAAGTTATCATCTTTTTTATGAATAGATATGTTAACAGTAGTTGCGGATGAATGTCTCATCACATTCGTAAGCGCTTCCTGGAATATCCTGAAAATTGCAGTCGATTTTTCTTCATCCAGTGTCAGTTCATCCGGCATACGGGTTAACGAATAATTTATGCCCGTAAGTTTTTTAAATTTTTCCGCCTGCCATTCGATAGCGGGAATCAATCCAAGCTCATCTAAGATATCGGGTCTTAACTTTGCGGTAATCCCCTGCACTTTTTCAACCGTATCATCTATCATATTCGAAATGGAATTAATCCGCTCCTTCAACTCATCCTGATCATCTCTGAGTTTATTGGATAATAATGTAATTTGAATTTTCATTACCGTAAGAACCTGTCCCAGTTCATCATGAATTTCCCTGGCAATATTCGCCCTTTCCTCTTCCCTTACCGATTGAAGATGAGATGCAAGGTTACGAAGTTTTGTGCTGCTTCTTTTTAATTTTTCTTCCGCCCGTTTTCTTTCCGTAATATCGCGAGCTACCGAAAGTACCGTCGGCTTTCCCTCGTACATAAAAAGATGCGAACTTATTTCGACGGGAATTAATTTTTTGTCCTTTGCCATATGAACAAGCTCATAAATAACGTGTTCGCTTTTTTTCAGCTTATCAATATTTTTATTAAACGTTTCGATGTAAGAAGGGTATATTATTGCCGCAGGACTTAATTTGAGAAACTCGTTTTTACTATAACCTAACCTGCTGCAGGCAACTTCGTTAACTTCAATAAAATCGCCGTATGTTTTACCCGAAGTAAACTGCGTAACGAATACCGCATCGTTGGCATTATTAAAAAGCATGCGAAACTTCTTTTCGCTTTCCTTAAGCTCGAACTCCGCTTTTTTCCTTTCGGTAATATCTTTAATTATTGTTAAAGTATATTTTCCTTTACTCGTTAATTCCAAAAACGAATTCGAAAACTCGAACCAGCGTTTTTTACCGTTCCATAAAGTGTTTTCCCGTTCGAAGTGAGTTTTTATTTTGTTGTTTACCACATCCGAACGGTAAGTTTTCAGCACACTTTCCTGTTCGCCGGGATGATAAACAACCGAGAAAGGTTTACCGATAAGCTGCGATTTATCCAAATCAACTATACTGCAGTATGCATCGTTGACCATTACTATGGTTCCGTTTTCATCCGTAAGACGCATCCCGTCAACCGATATTTCCCACAGTTGACTGAATAAAATATCAAACTTATTTAATGCGTCCGGAATTTCTTTCTTTTCAATCGTGTCCAAATTAATTATCCGTCTGTTATCCGAAAATATTTTAAATAAAACAAACCGGTTCAAGATAACAATCTATACCTTAGCATAATTAAAACCGATGCATAATTATTCGTTATTTAAATCCTAAGCTTTTGTTTTAAAATCTTTCATCATCCAGTTTTTAGCAAGCACTAATCCAATAGGACTAATGAGTGCAATAAAAGCATATATCAGCCACATAGTTTCGGTATTCATCTTATCGGGCGATACGCCAAGCGGCACATAATTTTCAACGAACCATCCTGCATAGAATCCGGTTATTACCTTGGTTAAAAACCAGGGGAACTGTCCCACGCCCATATACAATCCTGTCATTCCCTTGGGAGCTACTTCGGCAATCCACTGAAGAAATCTCGGCTGCCACATTGCTTCGCCGATGGTCATTATAAGAATATACAATAAAAACAAGCCGACATTTGGACCCAACGTTAACAGAAATGTAGGCAGCGCCATTACAAACGTTCCGTATATCATCATTTTGTAAACATCAGCACGGGCGGTTAATCCTGCAACAACGGGAGTAAGGAAGAATATCAGTATAGGATTTATGTTCGAAAACACCTCGAAGTAATCGCTTACGTACGAACCGGCAAACGCCCTGTTAAGATAATACGGTATGGTAAGCCAGTTATGAGCGAACAATGTTTGCACAGGAATTAAGATGAAGATAAAGTATGAAAATCTTTTATCTCTAAAAGGATGTTCCGGTCGTTTTCTTAAATATTCATATACACAAAGTACGAAGCCGAGGACAAACAAAAAGAAGAAAAGATCGAACGAAACGTTGAGACCTAATATAGAAAACTCTTTACGAATGTTGAAAGAAACATCGAACCCGAGTCCTGACATTAAAAAGAAACCGACAGTAACAATTGCGTACAAAATAACCGGGTAATTATTAATTTTTACTCTCGGTTTTACTTCTTCATCTTCTTCTTTCTCTTCATCTTCCGTTCCCACTTTTTCAGCTTTAATTCTTTCAATTGCTTCCCGGTCGTTCTTTTTAGTAAGAAGCAAAACCGTAAACAAAAGTGCGGAAACCGAGATGGCAACATAAACCCAAAATACCGCGGTTAAACCGTTCGGCGGAAAAACATCCACAAAGTTCGGGCGCGTAAATGAAGAAATAAACCCTGAAAAGAAAGCCCCGAGATTCATAAAGCCGTAAATTACGGCATAACCCATTGCCGCGGTTTTGGGCGTTGTATACCTTTTAACTCCGGCATAAGCAGCCGGCTGGTAGAACCCATAAGCGACAACCATAATTAATAATCCGGTTGTAAGTGTAAAAAACATCGGAGACCACAAACCGTTCGACAGACCGAGCGTGCCGGACAATGCAATAAGAGTTCTTCCGAAAACAAAAAGTGAGAATGAAACGATTAAAGAATTTCTTACCCCTATTCTATCGGATACACCGCCGAGCAGCAGCATTGCGAACGTTATTCCGCCTGTAACAAAACTATAAACCAACCCCGATTGCCAGTCTTCCAGCCCTACATTTTCGGAACAATACTTACCGAGTATTGTAAGAATTCCGAAATAAACCAACCCTTCGAGTATGTATGGAACGTTTATAGCCCAGAGTGCCTTGGGTGCTTTCAGGAATGCTCTGAACGTTTCGGAGAGTTCTTTGAATGCATCTTTTATTACTTCCCCAAAGCTTTTCGCTTTTTCCTCATCTGGATTAGTGGAGTTATCAATCACCGGAGTACCCTTTCCGCATTATTGAACATTAGTTTAACTACACAATTTTATAAGTTATGCGAAAATTAAATAATATAAGTGAGAATTTATATTAAGAAATGAAGTTTTTTAGAACAACGGTAAATGCGGCAATTATTTGTCAGCCGGCGTTTTCATCAAACAACGGAACCGTAAAAATGAAACGGCTTCCTTTACCTTCTTCGCTTTCAACGCGGATTGTCCCTTTATTCTTTTCAACAAGTTCTTTGCATAATATCAAACCAAGCCCGGTTCCTTTTTCATGTGCCGTGCCTTCAACTCTGAACTGGTCGTCTATTCTGAAAAGTTTTTTCTGGTTTTCCGGACTTATGCCAATACCCGTATCAGCCACCACAACTTCTACTTCGCCGTTATTTACAATTGCAGTTACCGATACGCTGCCGCCCGGCTTAGTAAATTTTATTCCGTTCGAAACCAGATTTCTCAAAACGGTTTCGATCATATAACGGTCGGCGTATATAAAAATATTTTCGGGTACGTTAACTTTCAGAGTAATATCTTTCTTATCCGCCATTTCGGAATAGAGATCCATGGTTTCATCCACAAGGGCTTTAAGATTAATCCTTGTTTTCTCAACTTCCATTCGCCCGGTCTGAAGCTGAGTCCACTCAAGCAGGTTATTTAAAAAGTTATAAACCTTTTTTGTTGAATTGTAAATATTCGAAACGGATTCTTTTATTTCTTCCTTAGA
>JAJRSV010000255.1 GCA_024278655.1 Bacteroidota bacterium
AATCGTTAATCTGCCCGAAGGGAAAAAGATAATTATCGATTCGAAAGTATCGCTTACCAATTACGAAAGATTTGTCTCTGCGGATTCGGAAGAGGAACAAAGCGTGCAGCTTAAGTTGTTCATAAATTCTGTTAAAAAGCATATCAAAGAATTATCCGATAAAAAATATCAGAACCTGTTCGATGAAGGTTCGCTCGACTTTGTTTTGATGTTCATTCCAATCGAACCGGCTTTTCTCCTTTCCATTCAGTACGGCGAAAATCTTTACGTTGATGCTTACGATAAAAATATTATAATCGTTAGTCCATCCACGCTGCTTGCAACACTGCGCACGATAGCAAACATCTGGAAGCAGGAATATCAGAACCGCAACGTAATTGAAATTGCAAAGCAGAGCGGTGCACTGTACGATAAGTTTGTAGGATTCGTTGAAGACTTAATAGATGTGGGCAACAGGATTGACCAGGCGAAAAGCAGCTATACAGGTGCCATGAAGAAACTTACCGAAGGTTCGGGCAATCTTGTTGGCAGAGTGGAAAAAATTAAAAAGTTAGGAGCTAAAGCCACCAAATCGTTACCGCAATCGATTTTGAACAGAGCCGATTTGGATACTGACGATGAATAAAAGTTTGTGGGGAACGTAAACAAGTTCATTAATAAATTTATATCGGAGGAGATATGAATCGCTTAGTTGTTCCCGCCCTTTTAGCTGCAGTTGTTGTTTTTATCTGGATGTTTATTTCGTGGGCTGTTATCGGCTGGCACGATCTGGAAATAAAAAGCTTTCCCGATGCCACCGAAATAGAACACATGAAAGCAGTTATGCACGAACCCGGAATTTATGTTTATCCCGGTTATCCCGAAGAAGATTCCGAATCGGCGATGAAAGAGTGGACTGACAAATATGAAGCCGGTCCCATTATTAGTTTTATGGTTTATTCCCCGACAGGAGGAAACCCATGGGATATGATGCTGTGTGTAAGAAGCTTTATAATAAACTTTATCGCGGCTTTTCTTGCAGGTGCGTTGCTGATGATGACATTGGCACAAAACCCTAACTTTTGGCGGCGTGTAACTTTTGTGATGCTGTTAGGTTTGTTTGCCGGCTTTATCGGTCCCGTTATCGAATGGAACTGGTGGGGCTTTCCTCTCGGTTACACAATTGTAATGGTAATTGATTTTTGCATTACCTGGTTTTTGGCTGGACTAATTTTAGCATGGAGAATAAAACCCGAAGCAGAAACTCAAACAGCTTAAGTAACAAATTACTTAACACGGGTGAATTTTTATTTCCGGCTTTTGCCTGAGGTATTCCGTAAAGGTATTCTTTGGGGACAGCCGGAATTTTTAATTTACTTTTACGTTCAATAGCAAATATAAAAATGAATAATCAGGAAAAGTTAAAAGCGTTTTTTGATACGAACAAAAAAGCATGGAACAATAAAACTCCCATTCATCTTAAATCGGAGCTTTATGATATCGAAGGTTTTAAGAGCGGCAAATCTTCGTTAAAGTTTATTGAACTGGAAGAATTGGGTGACGTGAAAAATAAAACAATGCTGCATCTTCAGTGCCACTTCGGTCAGGACTCGCTTTCCTGGGCAAGATTGGGTGCAAAGGTAACCGGTGTCGATTTTTCGGATGAAGCAATTAAAGTGGCAAAAGCATTAAACGATGAACTCAATCTCGACGCAAAATTTATCTGCTCAAATATTTACGACATCGAACAGCATCTTGACGAAAAGTTTGATATTGTTTTTACTTCTTACGGTACAATCGGCTGGCTGCCGGACTTAAACGAATGGGCAAGATTAATTTCACACTATCTTAAGCCGGACGGAATATTTTATATAGTCGATTTTCATAACGTGCTTTGGATGTTCGATGACGACTTTAAATATTTAAAATACTCTTACTTTAACCTTGGAGAAATTGAAGAAGAAGTTGAAGGCACGTATGCCGATTTAAACGCTCCGCTTAAACAGAAACAGTACGGCTGGAATCATCCTTTAAGCGAGGTAATTAATTCGTTGATTGAAAACGGATTGCAGATTGAGTTCTTTCACGAGTTTCCGTTTAGTGTGTATGATGTTTTTCCAAACACCGTTAAGGGTGAAGACGGGTGGTGGAGAATAAAAGGACTGGAAGATATTATCCCGATGATGTTTTCGATTAAAGCGGTGAAGAAGTAGGAATATTTTATAAAAAATTGTACTCGTACAGAAATAAGTTTAGTAGTAATTCTTATTGACTCATTCTCAAAATCTCTTCAAACTCTTCTTTTGTTACCGGCATCACCGACAACCTGTTTCCCCGCTGAATCAATCGCATATTTTTAAGCTTTGGATTTTCTTTTATCTCTTTCAATGTTACAGGTTTCTTGAATTTTTTCTTTAGTTTAATATCAACCATATACCAAACAGGTTCTTTTAACGTTGCACGCAGATCGAAGTGTTTGCTGTCCGGATCGAACTGTGTATGGTCGGGGTATGCTTCTTTTACAACTTCGCAATAGCCCACAACTGCAAGCGGATCGGTATTGCTGTGGTAGAATAAAACATAATCACCTTTCCGCATATCATCGCGCATGAAGTTACGTGCCTGGTAATTTCTTACTCCATCCCAGTATGTTCGTTTGCCGGGACTCTTTTCCAAATCCTCAATTGAAAAAGCCGAAGGTTCCGATTTAAAAAGCCAGTATTTTTTTGCCATTTTTAATTCCTGAAATCAGTTTTATCTTTCAATGCAAATTTACAATTATTTGCCGTAACTTTATTTCTAAATTGCTATTAGCAGCATCACTGAATATATTGCCATCCGTATGAAAAGACTTATTAACATAATATTTGTTGTTTGTTTTACCGTTAGCATTTATCCGCAGTTTAACACCGGATTCAAAATAGCACGCTTAAAATATAACGGCGGCGGCGATTGGTATAACGATCCTTCAGCCGAAGAAAACCTGCTTAACTTTGTGCATAGAAACACAAACATTAAAGTCGATCCCGAATATCGCTTTGTTGATATAAGCTCCGATGAAATTTTTGCATACCCGTTTTTGTTTTTAACGGGACACGGAAACGTCTACTTCTCTGATGAAGAAGCAAAACGCCTCCGGTTGTATCTTGAAAACGGCGGCTTCCTTTACATCGATGATGATTACGGTTTGGATAAATCAATCCGTCGCGAGATGAAAAAAGTTTTCCCGGAAAAAGATTTCATCGAACTTCCGTTTAATTACGGCATTTACAATTGCGTTTTTGAATTCAACAGCGGACCGCCAAAAACTCACAAGCACGACGGCAAACCGCCGCAGGGATTCGGGATTTTTATTGACGGGCGGCTTGCAGTTTATTATACATACGAATCGAATCCGAGCGACGGATGGACAGATGCACGCGTTCACAACGATCCGGAAGAGAAAAGAATTGAAGCACTTAAATTTGGAACAAACATAGTAGTCTGGGCGTTATCGCAGTAATGAGTACCGAATCGAAATATTACCGGGAGATTATAAACAAGCTTGAACGGCTTTGCCGGAAAGAATCACTCCTTTACGCACTAACCGGCTTTCAGGTTTCGCTGCTTATTGTAATTGCCGTGTTTACTCTTCTTTCATTGGTAGAGCTGGCTGTTAATCTTAATTCAACTGTAAGAACGGTTCTTTTCTTTACGGCAATCTTACTTTTTGCTGCAACGGTTTTTTATTACTTCATCCTTCCCCTTCTGCAATACTTTAAGGTGTTCAGAAAGGAAACTTATTTTCAGGCGGCGCAGAAAGTCGGGCAGCACTTTCCGCAGCTTAAGGATGATCTGCTCAACGCAATGCAGCTTTTAACTGACTCCAAAGACAAAGTTCTCTATTCTGCAGGATTGATTGAAGCGGCTTTCAAAAACACTTACGAAAAAGCAAAGAGTTTAAGCTTCGAATCGATTGTTGATTTTACCAAAGCGAAAAAGTTTTCGTTTTATGTTGCTGCGGCGGTCATCGTTACAGCCGGATTGTTCCTAACCGTGCCGGGCTTGCAGGCGGCTTCGTACAGATTGATAAATTATGATAAGGAATTTATTGAACCGCCCGAGTTTACTCTCGACGTTTCGCCGGGAAACATTGAAGTAACAAAAGGCGATGATGTTTTAATAATTGTAACCGCCGAAGGAAATGCTCCTTCTGAAATATCACTCGGCATAAAAAAAGCAGATCAGGCAGAGTATGAATTACAAAAATTAATTGCCGATTCACTCGGACAGTTTACGCTGACAGTTCCGGCGGTAAGAACATCGTTTAAATATTTTGCTTCGGCTGATGATATAAGAAGCAATGAGTTTTCGGTTAAGGTTGTTGACAGACCAATCGTTAAAACCTTGAATGTTCAAATTATTCCGCCTGCTTATTCCGGACTCGAAAAGATTTTTCAGAAAGATAACGGCAATGTGGTTTCGCTGGTGGGCACAAAAGTCAATATCGATTTATCATCGACAAAAAAATTAAGCAAAGCATATCTTGAGTTTAATGATTCTACAGTTGTCAATCTTCAGGTAAAAGATAAAAATGCAAAAGGCACTTTTGTTGTAAAGAATGATAACAAGTATAAAATAAGATTAATTGATGAAGGCGGAAACGAAAACCAATCTCCAATTACATATCAGGTTCACGCTTTGATTGATGCGTATCCATCGATTGAAATGATAGCCCCGAATATGAACATTCCGCTTGCTGCCGATAATCGTGTTACTTTGATGGCAAAAATTTCTGACGATTACGGTTTTTCAAAATTGCTTCTCCGTTACCGGTTGTCTGCTTGGCGTTACAAATCACCCGATGAGAAATATTCGCAAATAGAAATACCGGTAATAAAAAATGCACGCGAGTTTGATGTAAACTACATCTGGAACCTCACACCGCTCGAGTTGACGGTTGATGATGTTGTTAGTTATTATCTGGAAGTTTTTGATAATGATAATGTAAGCGGACCGAAATCGGCAAAGACGCCTGTGTTTTCTGTACGCGTTCCTTCGTTGGAAGAGATGCTTGCCGAAGCGGATGAAATTCAGAACCAGTCTCAAACCGATTTGGAGCAGACATTAAAAGAAGCCGAAGACTTACAGGAAACACTTAAGGAGATTGAGCAGGATTTAAAAAAGGATCAGAAAAAGCTAACGTGGGAAGAGAAGGAAAAAATTGAAAGCGCACTCGATAAGTTTGAAGAGCTTCAAAAGAAGATTGAAGATGTAAGTGAAAATCTTCGGGATATGCAAAACAAACTTCAGGAGAACCAACTCCTTTCGGAAGAGACACTTGAAAAGTATATGGAACTGCAGGAACTGATGGACCAGTTAACAAGTGAAGAGATGAAGAAAGCAATGGAAGAACTGCGCAACGCTTTGCAGCAGCTTAACAGGGAAATGGCTCAGCAGATGATGGAGAACTTTAAGTTCGATGAAGAGATGTTTAAGAAGAGCGTAGAGAGAACTCTTAACTTACTCAAACGAATTCAGATTGAACAGAAAGTTGACGAGTTGGTTAAACGTACCGAAGAGCTTATGAAAGAACAAAGCGAACTTAAAGAGCAGACTGAGAACAGTGACCTTTCGCAAAAAGAAAATCAGGAGCAGTTGAGTAAAAAACAGGATGAGATTTCGAAAAAGTTAGATGAGCTCTCGAAAGAGATGGAAAAGCTTGATGAGAAGATGGGCGAACTTGAAGATATGCCGAAAGATGAAATGGAAAAGATGATGGAAGAATTCGAGAAGCAGAAAAACGAGGAGCTTTCCGAACAGGCATCGCAAAATCTTAAGCAGAACCAGAAACAGCAGGCAATGCAGAATCAGCAGCAGCTTTCGCAAAATATGAGTAAGCTCAATCAGAAAATGCAGGATATGAAAAACTCGATGATGATGCAAAATCAGATGCAGACGTTTACAGATATGATGAAGATACTCGATAACCTGCTCGAACTTTCGCGCAAGCAGGAAGAACTGAAAAACGAAACACAAAATGCCGATCCCAATTCACCTTCGTTTAAGGAAAATGCAGAGCAGCAGGAGAACTTAAGGCAAAGTCTTTCGAGCATTATGAGCCAGATGGCGGAGCTGTCTCAAAAAACTTTTGCCATTACGCCCGAAATGGGGAAAGCCCTTGGCGATGCCGCCAAAAATATGCAGCAGTCAATTCAGGCAATGCAAAACCGTAACGGTAGTTTTGCCGTGGTAACGCAGCAGGATGCGATGATGAACCTTAATAAAGGTGCGATGATGATGAAAGGTATGATGGAAGCAATGATGCACGGCGGCGGACAAGGCGGCGGTATGATGCCGCTGATGCAGCAGCTTCAGCAGATGGCACAACAGCAGATGAATTTGAACAACCTTACACAAATGCTTCAACAAATGCAGCAAGGCAAGCTTACGCAGCAGCAGCAGGCACAACTGCAGCGTCTTGCCCAGGAACAGAGCATGATAAGAAAATCGTTAGAGGAGTTGAATAAGGAGGCACAGCTATCAGGTGAATCAAAAAAACTTCCGACTAATCTGGAAAACATTGTTAAGGAAATGCAGGAAGTAATTACCGATATGCAAACCCAACGATTGGATGATAAGTTGATTCAGAAGCAGGAAAAGATTCTTTCCAAACTTCTGGATGCTCAACGTTCGATAAACGAAAGGGATTTTGAAAAGAAGAGAAAATCGGAGACGGGTAAGAATTTTGTAAGAAAGTCACCCGGAGATAATATTATATCGGAAGAGAAAAGTAAAAAAGAAATAATGGACGAACTTAAGAGAGCGATGAGCGAAGGTTATACGAGAGATTACGAATCGTTAATACAAAAGTATTACGAGGCACTTCAAAAAGAAGAAATTAACGAGTAGTTTCTTCTTAATTCCTTTTATTAAAATTACTATTTTTCACCGGTTGTTTTTTTTCAACTAATTCCTGTTATTTTTGTAGATAAATAAATTAATACAATGACCGGTTCAATAGACAACACTCTGTTTATTCTCGCTAAAATTACCAAGAGCAAAGCAGCACTTTTGCTTAAGTTGAATAACCTCGAAAGTCGGGTGATATCATTCGTGGGCGAGAACCCGAACAAGCTGACAGAGTTTAACGATTCGCTTTTTCACTTGCATAAAAGTTCGGGAGTGGAATTAACTTCGGTTGAAAGTCTTCCGGCATTTAAATCGGTCACAAATTATTTCGGCGTCACTTCCTGTTTTATCGAAAATGTTTTTTCTGTAAACGAAAGAAACGAGTCTGTTTATCTTATTCTGTTTACCGATGAAATAAACAGATACGATCAGGGCAGCAGGGATATTCTGTTTCCCATCATTAATATTTTAAGTAATCAACTTAAGGAAGCTGAGAGCGAAGAGTATCAGGCAGCGGAAGAGGAAATGCTTGTTACCGAAGAATCGGTTGATGAAAAATTTATTCTGGAAAACTGGAAAGAGAATTTTAATGACCTTTTAAATCTTTCGGATGATATTATATTGTTACTCGACAGTGCCGGGTGTTTTTTAAAGATAAATAATTCGGGTGCTTTAACTCTGGATTATAAACCGGAAGAACTGAAGGGTAAACATTTCCTCGATATCGTTTCCGATGAAAATAAAGCCGAAGTTTCAATCGCCTTTAATTCATTAATACATTCTAAAAAGCCGACAACCTTCAGGGCGGAATTTAAAACTAAGCTGGATAAAAATGTTTCGGTAGAGTTTACTGCTAAAACGATTATCAAAGAGAATAAAATAATCGGGCTAATTGGAATAGGCAAAGATATTTCGCAGTTAAAAAAATATGAAGAAGAAGTAAGAAGATTGAAACCGAAACTGATTGAAGCCGAAAGAATAATACAAGTGGAGCGTTCGAGAGTGCAGCATCAAAAATCGATTATTGAAGAATTAAACAGATTGAAGAGTGAATTCGTTTCCAATATATCGCATGAATTCAGAACACCTTTGGCATCGATTATCGGTTTTTCGGAAACGATTGTGTCCGATCCCGATCTTCCGGAAGAGATGAAAGCCGAATTTAACAACGTTATACTAACCGAAGGAAAAAGACTTGCAAAACTTATTAACGATGTGCTCGACCTCTCGAAAATCGAAGGCAATAAAATAACACTTGTTAAAAACAATTTTAACATTATTAGTATGCTGAAGAAGATAATTGAAGAGAACAAACCTCTTGCGGAAGAAAAAAGTATTGTATTAAATTATGAATATCCGCAAAATGAAATTTTTATTGAGGGTGACGAGGAAAAGTTGGCTCAGGCATTCGATGCTTTAATAAACAACGCCATTAAATTTACCAACAACCAGGGCAGGGTTAAAGTAATTGTAAATAGTCTTTATAAAGAAGTAGAAATTGTGGTAAGTGATACTGGAATCGGTATTCCAAAGAAAGATTTACCGTATATTTTCCAGAAATTCTACCGTGTAAGCAGACCAGGAACCGAAATCCCTGGCACGGGAATTGGCTTGGTTTTTGTAAAACAAATCGTTGATTTGCATAAAGGGCTTATTTCCGTTCAAAGCGAATTGGGAAATGGCACAACTTTTATTATTAAATTACTTAAGAATACAAGAGTAAACAAAAGTGAGGTTAGATCTTGAGCAAACTGGTATTTATAGTTGATGACGAACAAGCCATATCGAAACTTCTATCTTTTTGGGTAAAGGATAAGTGGGGATATGATGTAGAAGTGTTTTCCAACGGCGAAGCAATGTTAAAACGGCTTTCATCCAAACCCGATTTGGTGCTGTTGGATATAATGCTGCCCGGGTTAGACGGTATTGAAACCTTAAAGAGAATTAAGCAGGTTGACGAAAATTTACCTGTAATAATGTTATCTGCCCAGGGAAGCATTGAAGTTGCCGTAGAATCACTTCGCTACGGAGCATACGATTATTTCCCCAAACCGATTGACCAGCATAAGCTCGAATTAGCCATTAAGAATGCTATCAGAAGTTACGACCTCCAAAAAGAAATTCAGAACCTTAAAGAGAATGTTCAGAAAGAGTATAGTTTCGATAACATTATTACCGCCGACGGTAAAATGCAGGATGTATTTAAACTTGTGTCGAAAGTACTCGATAATGATATATCGGTCTTAATATACGGCGAAAGCGGTACGGGAAAAGAATTAATTGCAAGAGCTATTCATTACAACGGACAAAGAAAAGACAGACCGTTTGTGGTGGTCAACTGTGCAAGTATTCCCAGGGAGTTGCTGGAAAGTGAATTGTTCGGACACGAGAGAGGTTCCTTTACCGGAGCTCATCAGCGCAAGTTAGGTAAGTTCGAATTAGCAAAAGACGGAACAATCTTTTTAGATGAAGTTGGCGAGCTGGAAATGCTTCTGCAGGCAAAACTCCTCCGGGTTATTCAGGAACGGGAGTTTGAAAGAGTAGGCGGAACCGAACTTATAAAAACAAACGTTAGAATTATTTCGGCTACCAACAGGGATTTGAAAAAAGCAGTAGAGAATAAAGAGTTCCGTGAGGACTTGTACTACAGACTGAATTCATTCCCGATTATTATTCCGCCGCTTCGTCACCGCAAAGGCGACATATTGGTTTTAGCCGAGCACTTTGTAAATGTGTTTAACAAAAAGTTAGGTAAAAACATAAAAGGATTTACAAAGCGGGCATTAAAACTTATCTATGAATATGATTGGCCGGGTAACATTCGTGAAATGGAAAACACAATCGAGCGCTGTATTATTATTTCGGAAAGCGATGTGATTGATGTTGACGATCTTCCGCCGCACTTCAGAACGGCAGATAAAATGTCTTCGGTCGATTTCAGCGGTCCGTTATTTTCGGATGACACAATTATTCCGTTCGAAAAAATTAAAGAAGAAGCAATACGCCATGCACTTAAAGTTACCAAAGGAAATATTGTTGAAGCTGCCAAACGACTTCAACTGGGAAGAGCAACTATTTACAGGTTAATGGAAAAATACAGCATAGAAAACAGGTCTTACAGTGAATAAACATATCGAAGGTGAAATAATGTTTTTTAAGAGGGAAGCAGCGGGGGATGTTGTAATAATAACGGTTGATTTAGCAAGAGCTTCGTTAAATGAAGCGGATGAATTTAAGAAACTGTTAACCGATGAAATAGATAAAGGATATAAAAAAATTGTAGTCGATCTTTCGAACTGCGATTTTATCGATTCGACGTTCCTCGGTTCTTTAGTCGTTTCGTTGAAAAAAGTTACAAGTCTTGGCGGCGATTTGCGGTTAGTTGGCTTCAAACCGGCTGTGCACTCAATGTTCGAATTAACAAGAATGTATAAAGTATTCGAAACATTTAAAACAAGGGAAGATGCAATAGCAAGTTTTCAGTAATTAAACTGAACAGGGAAAAGGGATTCGAATATTCTATAAAATTGTGATAACTAATTTTACCCGCCGGGTGTCCGCTCAAGATTTCTCTTTAATTTTTAATATAATTACTTAATAAATTTATAATGGGTGAAGATACTAAAAAAGTTCTGGTGATTGACGACGATATTGTTATCCGGAAACTTATAACATATCACCTTAAAGCCAACAAATTGCAGCCTATCGATGTAGCGAGTGCCGACGAAGCATTTCAGGTTTTACAGAATGACGGGGTGGATTTGGTGCTTTGCGATGTTATGCTGGATAAAATGGACGGATTTACATTTTGTGAAAAAGTAAGAGAAAACGAAAACCACAGATTCATACCTTTTATCTTTGTTACTGCAAAAAACTCTCTGGAAGATAAAGAGCGCGCAATGCAAGTCGGGGGAGACGATATTATTACCAAACCCTTTGATGTGGATGAATTAATGCTGAAGGTAAGGGCATTATTAAAACGTTCGGATATCTACAAACTCTATGGTGTTAAAAAAGACCTTTCAAAAACATTTCAAAGTAAAAAAGCACAAATTCTGCTCGTCGATGATGACAAATCACTTTCGAGGATATTTCAGTACAATTTAAATAAAGCCGGATTCGATTGCGTTGTTACCAACAGTGCGAAAGAGGCACTGGAAAAATTAAAAACCTTCACTCCCGATATAATTATTTCCGATATAATGATGCCCGAGGTTAGCGGTTTTGAATTCAGAAAGAAAATTCTGGAAGACCCGCGGCTTAAATCAATCCCGTTTATTTTTCTTACTGCAAAAAGTGAAGAGCAGGATATTCTTGAAGGTTATGAACTCGACATTGCGGATTATGTTGTTAAAACCGAAGGACCGAAAATAGTTGTAGCAAAAGTATCGGCTATTATAAAAAGCTTAACCAAAGAACGGCAAAAAGTTATTTCGGAACTGCACAGTGCAGCCGATTCGTTTAGAGTAAAAGTTGTACCCGACAGTTATCCGGCATTCGATGGTTTTTCGGTGAGACACTGGCATGTTCCTTACGAAGGGATTCCGGGCGGAGATTTTATCGATTATTATAAAATCGATGACGATCACCTTGCAATTATATTGGGCGATGTGATGGGTAAAAAATGGAAAGCATGGTATTTTGCATTTGCATATGCGGGATATGTAAGAAGCGCACTTCGCGGAGTAATTCAATCCACCAAAGTATATTCACCGAGTGTAGTGCTGAATGAAGTTAATCAGTCTATTTACAAAGATGCCAAGGTGTCCGAAGTGTTTGCAACACTATCCGTACTTGTTCTTGATAGAAAAAACTTAACTGCCAGGTACACAGGCGCCGGCGATTTACCCCTCATCCATAAAAGCAGTACAACCGGCGAAGTAAAGAGTGTTAGATCGAAAGGGATGTTACTCGGATTTTCGCTTAACGGAGAATATGAAGATTGCACAATCGATTTAGCTGCTAACGATATTCTTCTGCTTACAACAGACGGAATAATTGAATCGAGAAATAATGAAAACCGGCAGTACGGTTCGGAAAGATTAATAAATATCATCAAAAATATTTCGCACGAAGAGGATGAGATTGAAATCATAAAAAACGATTTCAACTCTTTTACCGAAAACAAATACGAAGATGATATAAGTTTAATAGCAGTTAGAGTTTTACAGTAACTATACTTGTACTAATTCAAGCCGGCTTCCCCTCAAAGGTCAATCATAATAAAATTGTGTTGAAATATATTTAATTACTATCTTTATGCAGTTATAATTAACAGATAGTTACATATAGATGTTTACGCGGCATAATCTATTCTTTCTTTTAGTAACCTTCATTGCGCTAACAACATTCCTGTATCCACAAGACTTTTTAACGAGAATATATACTGTAGAAGACGGCTTGCCGGACGGGCAGGTATTCGATGTTTTGCAGGATAGCAGCGGTCTGATGTGGTTTGCCACCCGCTCAGGGGTTTGCACTTACAACGGGCAGGAGTGGAAAACGTATGAACAATATAATAGTGCAGTAAGTTATGTAAGGTTAAAACTCGATAAAAACAACAGGGTGTGGGCACTGCCATATTATGTTTATGATTCCATAAAAGTTTTTGATAAAGATGCTTTGATCAGATCATATCCCCCCATCTATTCGGAACTTGGTATAAATATAATAACTTGTTTTACCTTTGACTTATTGGAGCAGAAAAATAAACAAACAATTCTTGTTGGAACTTTAGGTGGTGGGTTGCATTACTTTGAAAACTCAATTTGGAATCATTTGGGAATCGAGCAGGGGTTAAAAAGTAATCACATCACAAAAATACTGGTTGTTGACAGTACCGTATTTGTTTCTACCTATAAAGGATTATTTAAATTTATTGGCAATTTAAATATAGATAATGTCTTGTCGATTGATAATTTACCCGATGAACGAATATTAGGAATGGCTCCTGAGTTTTTACAAGATAATAAGATGAGGATTTGGTTACATGGTGTAAATTGGATGGGATATTTGTCTGATGATAACTTTCATCTTTTAACTCATAGGATTAAGTACCTGTGGAGCGGAATTAAATTTTTTTCGTTCTTAGTTCCTTCACCTAAACATGATAAAATATTTTATGGTAACGGTATAGGTTCTTTTTCTCTGGAATTGATTGAAAAACAGGGGAGAATTATTGCGAATAATAATTTCTCTTTTAAACCATCGGCAAACTCAATGATTTTTGATTTTGAAGGAAATCAATGGATAGCTACATCTCGTGGTGTTTATAAAAACAGTAAGATTGATTTTGAGACTTTCAATTTAAGACCGGGACAATTGGACAAGGAAGTAACGGCTATCTCGCAAATGGATAATGGTACGATGGTGATTGGTCATAACAGTGGGTTAACTTTGTTGAGTGGGAAAGCAATAAAATTTTTAAAAATACCTTATTCCAATGAGGAATCGGGAATATTAACAAGAATTTTAGATATGTGTAAAGTAAGTAATAACACTATATTGTTTACTACCTTCAAAAACGGTGTTTATGAACTAAAGGATAACATAATAAACAGGGTGTTTCGGACGACAGACAATGTGAGATATTTTTCGTTGCTTAAAACGTTTAATGGCGAAATATTGGTTGGGACTGATGTTGGTGTTTATAAAATTCAGGGCGACTCACTAATACGCAAGTTTAAGAAAATGATTCCTATGAATGTTATGAGAAAGATGTATCAACTGCGCGATAGCACAATTTTGTTCGGAAGTATTCGGGGTCTGATTTCAATAAAAGGAAATACATATAAAAAATACAATGCTGATAATTTTGACGGTGATAATATTTTCAGCATCTATGAGAAAAAAGATTTGGGTGTTCTAATCGGTACTATGGACGGTTTGTATATTATGGGAGAGACGAAACTGGAGAAGTTTAATAAAAACGGTTTTAGTTTAGAAAGACCGGTTTATTTTATTACCGAAGACAAGGAAGGAAATCTTTGGTTCGGTACTGATAAAGGTGTATTCGGATGGGATGGGAACAATGTTAGACATTTTACAACTGCCGACGGTCTTTCAGGTAATGAAACTAACAGAGCAGCGGGCTTTGTCGATATGGATGGATACCTATGGATTGGTACGGAAAGCGGTCTTTCGAAATTTATCGGTAATAAAAAAATGGAATACACTGTTAAACCGAAGGTTGAATTTCTTTTCATTTCCGATTCTGAAAACAACATATATCCTTTAACC
>JAJRSV010000256.1 GCA_024278655.1 Bacteroidota bacterium
ATATTTTTATTTTTTGTTCACATAACTTTCTTGTTTTCCTATTAACGTTAGAGTTTTCAACATTTCAACATAGGAAAAAGCCCAAAAAGCTTTTTCCGTATAGTGTTGAAATAGTTGAAAACTCGGGCTATTTTTCCTCATCGACTCGGCATCCTATATGTGGTATAAGAACACTTCCTATCCACCGGCATCTATTTGAATACAACAAGGTAAGAAGGCAACTTGCTATACGATGTGATAACAACAACACTGTTGTTTCACCTGCATTGTTCTGTTGTCCTTCGTACTTATTCATTTTGTTTTGAGTTCTTTGGAAAATAACCGGAAATTTTATTTTACAACACCAACTTGATAAGGTGTTTCCGTTTTTATTACAGCCAGAACCCGACTCAGCAATTTACGGGCTACTTTTACTAAAACTTTCTTGATATCTTTTCCCGAATGCTTTCTGTAATATTCTTGCATCACCGGGTCAAAACGCAATGATTGCCATGTCGCTTCTACAAAATAACTTCGTATCAAACGATTCGAACGTTTGCTCATACCTTTGGTTTTGAATTTATCACCGCTCTGATACTATCCGGCTGCATACTGAAACTTTTCCCGTCAAACAAATCTGTTGCCGTATGAATTTTCCAACTTCTTTTGTGCATATCAACACCGATAAATAAACTTGGTAATGTGACTTTTTTTGTTCCCATTATTTATCCTCCTTATTTTTCACTAACAAATTTGATGATTTTTTACGAACTTTGCTTTATGATTTTACATTGATGCTATACGTAATGCGGGTAAAGTGCTAAATATTAGGGTTATAGAAACAAACAACATTAGTAGTAAATTGAAAAATTCTGCTACCGAAATCGGCTACTATTCTTATACAAACCGTTATAGCCAATATGGGTATGAAAAGTTAAATAGGTAATGATTATAATATTTGAAATTTAGAATAAGGAACTCACCTCAAACCCCTCTCCCCGACAAATCGGAGTAAACATTGAAAAGAGAGGAGTTTTTACGCCCTCTCCCTTCGGGAGAGGGCTGGGGTGAGGGCGAATTAGTTTTGAAATAATAGGGAAATATAGACACATGAATCAAATAATCTTTTCACAACATCAAAAAATATTTCAGAGTTTCTTTCAGTTATTACTCGCTATCCAGATAAAAGTATTTCCATTGAGGATGCTCTTATTGTAATAAAAGAATTTAAAAACTTTTTTACAGTTTTATACCCCACCGAAGAATCAAATTTAATTTTCATTGATTTGTTGGAAAAATATTCTCCTCACGGACTTAGGATTCACGATTATGAAATAGTAAGTATTGCACTATCACATCATATTAAACGTATTGCAACTGTTAATAAAAAAGATTTTTCCGGAATTAAAGAAATAGAATTAATTACTATGGAGTAATTTACAATTTACTCAATGGTATTCCGATAGTTTGTCGGGTTCTGTTTGAACCAAAACGGTTAACAGAAATAGAGGTGTTAAACCTTAGTCCCGAGAAGAAAACGTTGGGAGTGCAAAGACAGAAAACAACCCGTCATTGCGAGCGAACTGAGTGAGCGCGGTAATCTGCTGTATTACGCAAGGGCCCAAGAGTTGGTGGAAAGTGAAACAGATTGCGTCGCCCCGACAAAAAACGCCGGGTCTCGCAATGACGATGTTTTCAAATTGAGAAAATGTTCTGTCATTGCGAGGAGGAGTGGAACGACGACGAAGCAATCTGTAGCATCACGCACAATCCCGGAATTGGTGGAAAATGGAACAGATTGCGTCGCCCCGACAAAAAACGTCGGGGACTCGCAATAACGGTTGGAAATCTGTTTTACCTTGATTTTATTTCAAAAGTAAACTCCTTGGTAACTGCAGAACAGCCGGTTGAATTATTATCCTTTACCGTAAGCACCGCTTTATAATTTCCGGGCGTTAAATATTTATGGAACAACTTTGAACCGGTTCCGCTGTTGCCGTCGCCGAAATTCCAATAATACTCAATCGGATCGCCGTCGGGGTCGTAAGAAGCCGAGGCGTCGAATAATAAAGCGTCGTGCGCTCCTCCGGCAAAATACTCTCCTTCTATTTTTGCTTTAATTACCGGAGGAGAATTAACTTTAATTATTAATTCAAAAGAATCCGTATCGCAATTGGTCCCGCTGTTATCACTTACCGTTAATACGGCTGTATAAATTCCCGGCGCGGAATATTGGTGTACTGCTTTAATGCCTGCGCCGATTGTTCCGTCGCCGAAATCCCATTTGTAAGTTAATTCTTTATTATCAACGTCTGTCGAATTACTCGCGTCGAATTCCACATTTTCGCCGGGACATACAATACCGACGTTAAACGCTTTTGCAACAGGAGGTGAATTAACAACAATTTGTCTAACCGTAATTTGAGAATTGTTTGCAACTCCCGAATTGTCTTTTACTTCTAATTTAAGATCATATACTCCCGGTTCTCTGTAAGAATGCCGAACGGTTTTTCCGGTTTTAATTGTTCCGTCGCCGAAATCCCACATATACATTACTATTTCGCCGTCAACGTCTTCAGATTTACCCGCATCGAAGTTTACGGTTTCGTCCACGCATAATTTTTCCGGCGAAGTTATTACCGGTTCCGGAGCTTCGTTTACCGTAACGAATAAAGTATCGAGGTTAAAGTTGTTGGGCAGCGAAGTATTATCAGTCACTTTGAGCACAACCTGATATTTCCCGTATTTCGAATATTTATGTGTGGGATTCACAGTCGAACTGCTGGTTCCGTCGCCGAAGTCCCACAAATAGGTGGTTATCGAACCGTCGGCATCCGAA
>JAJRSV010000257.1 GCA_024278655.1 Bacteroidota bacterium
AAAAATTTATTCGACGAACCGATAAACGAAATGGAGATTCTTCCGGTCGGTATAAATCTTTATTGAAAAAAACGCCTGTTTAATCATCAATTTTTCGTTAAAATAAACAATTGCATCATTTCATTCTTGATTCTCCAAAATTAAACAATTAGGTTTCTGCTTGTTAATTAACATTTTTTGCAGGAGAGATAAATGAAAAATAATTTTTTATTCCTGCTTACGGTATTGTTTTTTACATCCATCAATTTTGCACAAAACATTGAAGATGAGTTCACAGAAAATTACCTGAAAGACAGAAGCGGTTTGGATTTTAAGATTGGCATTTACAACAATTCATCGGTTTCGCAGGTATCTGCCGGACCGGGTTCTTTTACTTCGAGTGCCGCTTTGGGTTTTATCGGTTCTGTCGATTATCATTACTGGTTCAAAGATTATTTGTCGTTCAGAATAGGTGCGAGTGCTTTGGTAACAGAAGCAAACTCTACATTTGAAGGAACCGAGGCAAGCTCCGAAACGGTTACGGTTATACCGGTTTTAGCCGGAGTAAATTTTTATCCGTTGCAGCTTTCGAACCAAAGCAAGGTTTTGCCTTATCTTTCACTTTCTGCCGGACCGTATATAGGTGTTTATTCAAGAAATGTTGCGGGAGTTTTAACAATGGAAAGTGAGACCGCGGTCGAAACCGCTTTCGGAGGAAGCGCAGGCGCCGGACTGGATTTTTTAATAGGCAGTATATTTAAAATAGGCGTTGCCGCTTCTTACAATTTTATTACCGATTTTAACAAACCGATAGGCGGTAAAACAAATTACAGCGGTCCGCAATATTCATTTAAATTCGGATTTTTATTCTAACAAAAAATAAGGTGCGGTTAATATATGGTTAAGTTCAAATTTCTTTTGCTGTTACTCCCTTTATTGATTTTAGTATCGTGCGGTAAAAAATATACCGAAGAAGAAATTCAACAAATAGTAAATGAGACCGATAAAAAGGTTGAAAAATTAGCCGGTCAGCATTTCGATTGGGGTGACCGGAAAGCATATTCAACTTTAACGGCATTCTATCCCGATCCTGATGTAACTTTTGTACGGGAAAACCTACGTTACAGAAAACACGGTGAGGCATTCAATATTTATTACTTCAAAAACGGTAACCTTATTTATTACGTTGGAAAAGAACTTGTTTACAACCATGAAAAATCGGCAAAATTAAGAAAAGCTTTAACCCATCTTACATTATATCTTAATCCGGGCGGCGATGTAATAAATTACGAGAAGACTATTAATTTCCAGGATGTACCGCTTGAAGATTCCGATGTGGAACATGTTTTAAACCATGCGGAAGAAATATATAAAAAGGTCGGTGATCAGGGATAAGATTTTCAGAAGTGATATTATTTAGACAGCACTAACTCGAGTGAGCGCGAAACTTCGGCGACAGGTAATTTTTCACCTGTCCATAATTCGTATGCATGCGCTGCCTGGTGAACAAGCATCGTAAGCCCGGTTAGCACCGTTGCCCCGCTTTCTTTAGCAAGCTTCAGGAACTGTGTTTCGGTTGGATTGTAAACCATATCGAACACAATCTGATCTTTGGTAAACGATTCTTTAATATTGATTGGCGTGTCTTTTACCTGCGGATGCATTCCGATAGAAGTAGCGTTTACAACAAGCTTCGACTTTTTCAGATCATCTACCAAATCAGGCGGAAACAATTCCTTTACGGTGAAATTTTCGAATTTCATTTTCTCCGAGAAATAATTCTGCAGGGTATGTGCACGTTGTTCCGTACGGTTTATAATTAAAATCTCCTTCGGTTTGAAATGACGGATTAAAGTAAAAATAAGTGCTCTTGCGGCACCGCCGGCACCAATAATACTAATGCAACTATCGGCAATTTCATCTTTATAAGGATTCAGGGTCTCGATAATTCCGTGCACATCGGTGTTGTATCCCTTAAGTTTACCGTGATCGTTTAGCACCGTATTAACTGCACCGATAATCGCAGCCTCTTCGGAAAGTTCATCGAGCAAATCGATAATTTTTTCTTTATGCGGAACGGTAACATTAAATCCCTGTATATCCAGACTAACCATTCCCTTCAACGCACTCTCAAGATTATCGGGTATAACATCGAACGGAAGATATATGTAATCAAGCTCGTTAATCTGAAAAGCAACGTTATGTATAAACGGAGAATAAGAATGCCTGATCGGATGACCTATCAAACCGATTAATTTAGTATTTATGTAGAATGTGTTTTTCATGTCGAATTATTATTCAAATATTAAGCCAGCCATATTGCAACATATTATTTGAAAGGATTGATAGGATTAATTTTCCCCTAAAAGCTTTTTGAAAAGTTTTGAAGATTTGATTTCGGGATACTCCGCAGCAAATTCTTTTTGAATATTCGGATCGAGTCGGAACGCGTTTTTAAGACAGCTTAACGCTTCCTGAGTTCTTTTTAATATGAAATTAACTTTTGCTTTTCCGTACATCGATGACGCATCTTCTGGTTTAATTCTCAAACATTCGTCGTATGCATTCAATGCTTCGAGCCAGTTACCCATTTCGAAATAAGTTTCGGCTACGGCAAACCAAAGCTCGTGGTTATCCGGATTTATTTTCAACGCAGCCAGATAACTGTTAGTCGATTCCTGCAGCTTACCCAGCGAATACTCAAGGTCTGCTTTTGCGTACCATGCCTCAACACTATCCTGCGAAAGTGAAATGGCTTTATTAAAATCTTTCAGTGCAAGGTGATATTTACCAGCGGAATCGTAACAGTATCCTCTTGCAAGATAAGCTTCGTAATACTCGTTGTTAAGCTTAATGGCTTCGTTGTAATACTTGATTGCACTTTTCAAATCACCGAGGTCTTCGTAAAGACTACCGAGATTATAACAGGTAGCAGCATCAAAGTTATCTATTTCGTAAGCACGGTGGAAGCTTTCGAGCGCTTCGAGAACCCTGCCAAGTTCGGCTAACACGTTTCCTTTATTAAACCAAGCACTGGCAAAATCATCACGAAGGGAAATTGCCAACTCGTAACTGTTAATTGCCTGTTCGGGTTTGTTCATCTTCGCGAGAACTATTCCCCTGTTATACCATCCGTTCGGATTATAAGGATC
>JAJRSV010000258.1 GCA_024278655.1 Bacteroidota bacterium
ACCGATGTGGTTGAAGGGTTGTGCCGTGACTACGGAGTCGATAAAAGAAAAATTGTAAACATCGGGTTCAAAGAACCGGATGAAATTTTTGAAAAGATAATTTCCCTTACAGGAAAGGAATCTACCGTGCTTGCAATAGGCAACATGGGTGGTAAGGGCGCCGCTTTAGCGGAATATTTTGAAAACAGAAGTATAGGATTAACAAATGATTGAATTATCAGTTACACTCGGTTTGATTTTCAGTCTTCTTTCTTACGAAGTATTCGGACTGGCAGCGGGCGGTATTGTTGTACCGGGTTACATTGCGTTGCTGCTCGGTAACCCCGAACGGCTTATAGGAACATTTGTGGTAAGCATACTAACATACCTTATCGTTCGTGCCATAGGCAACATTACGTTTCTTTACGGAAGAAGACAATTGGTGCTTTCAATTTTAATCGGGTGCCTTATAGCAATCTTCTCGAGGAATTTTTTATATGTGGAATTAAACTCCGGTTTACTTTCGCTGCAGGCTGTCGGCTGGGTTATACCCGGTTTAATTGCACACTGGTACGCCAAACAGGGAATCTACCGTACTATATCGGTTCTGTTGATTACGGCAGTGTTTGTAAGACTGTTAGTTATTTTATTATTCAACGGGAATTTATTACCGGGATAAAAAGGAAAGAAATTTATGAATAAATTCAGTGCAAAAAATATTGTTGTATTAAGTGTACTGCTGCTTATTTCCATTATCGGATTATTCGCAGTTGAAAACGGTAAAGTGGAAGTAGAGCAAAGATGGTACACCGAAAAACTCCGCGCCGCAATCTTAGCACAGGATGCAGCGGAATACATTAAAAATTACAGACTAAAGAACAGCGTCTTTGTCGATGCAGTTAACGACCCGAATGAAACGGCTTTGATAGGGCAGGAATATACGATGATAACAACCGACCGGGGAAGCATCGAGTCAAAGCTATCGACAACCAACCCGAACTTTGCAGCGGTTATTGTAGATATGTTTTTAGAAGCGGGCTTGAAAAAAGGCGATGTGATTGCCGTGGGCTATACCGGCTCGTTTCCCGGATTAAACATATCGGTACTTGCAGCAGCCGAAGTACTCGGGTTAAAGCCGGTAATCATTACTTCGGTGGGTGCTTCCAACTTTGGAGCAAACGACCCTTATTTTACCTGGCTCGATATGGAAAAGTATCTTTACGATAAAGGCGTTTTTCATAACCGCAGTGTAGCAGCATCAATAGGCGGCGGGGTTGATCTCGGTCGCGGTTTAAGTCCCGAAGGAAGACGTTTGATTATCGACGCTATAAAAAGAAACAATGTTGAATTTATTCACGAGAAATATCTTGAAAAAAGTATTGCCAAAAGGATGAGTATTTATTACGAGAAGGCAGGCGGAAGAGAGATAAAAGCTTATGTAAATGTTGGCGGTGGAATAGCAAGTCTTGGTGCAACAGTAAACGGAAAGATTATAAAGAGCGGATTATCGAAGCTGCTCGATCTGCAGAACTTTCCCGTAAAAGGAGTGATGATTCAGATGGCACAGAAGAAGATACCGGTTATACATTTGTTGAATATTTCGAACCTGTTGGATCAGTACGGATTGCCTAACAGCCCCGTGCCGTTACCCGACCCCGGCGAAGGCGAAATATTTACTCAGCAAAAGTACAACGTAACGTTAACGTTTTTTGTAGCGCTCCTGCTGGCATCGGCTTTAATAGCCGTTTATATAATCGACAGGAAACGGCATCAGTTAGGCACGGAATTTATCCCGATGAAGAAACCCGAGGACAAACCCGAAGTGGAATTAGCATCGGGTATATAAAGAATAAAATTATAAACATCACAGAGAGAGTTAAAATTGAAGAGAGCATTAAACATATCGTTGATTTTTATTTTGATTGCCGGCTTTGCGTTTGCCGGTTCAAAAACAAAAATCATTAAACCGAAAAATTACAACAAGAAAGTAACGGTTATTATTTCCGGAAAGAGACGCGCTTACTACGAAATATCACAAAACAATTATTCAATCGTTCAGGTAAGAGGTCCGGGTAAATTAAAAATATTAACCAGAGCGGTTCTTAAAGAAGATCAATCGAAAGTAAACTATAAACTCATCTATAAACTCAACGGTTTGGATGAAAAAATAGCCGAATTTAAAAATGTTAAAAAGTCGGGTAAGTCCGAATTCAAACACAGCAGCTACGGTTACCCGGGCATAAGAAAAGATATTGAACTGAACCTTGAAAGAGGCGAGAATAATATCCAGCTTCGTGTTATTAATTCCGGCTTGAAAGTGGTAACGAGAATAATGTTCGAACCGGGTAAAGTAGCAAAAGAAAACTGGATTGCCATGTCGCCTGCATCGCCTAACGAAGTTGTTGAACTGGTAACGAAAGAAGATATATCTTTTTACTATCGCTTTTCGAAAGAAGAGCCGTTAAAAATTGAAATAATCGGTCCGACGGAGTTACGTATTCTCACCCGTTTCGAAAATAATTATAGAATGAAAGGGCGGATAAATTACCGCATCCAGGTAGCGGGCGATAACAATGTAATCAATACATTTTTACTTAGCAGCAAGCGCTCGGTTGTTACATATTACAAAGACAATCCGGAACTGCTGCCCGGCAAGGCGCGCGAAATATACATTAAAGTTGATGAAGGTTTCCACACGTTTCTCGTATATCCGCTCGACGAGGATAAGGAAACGGTGCTCGGTAAAATATTATTTCCTGAAAAGGATATAACCAACAAAACTCCTGTTTCAGTATTAGATAATTATTAACGGTGCAGTTATGAATAAAGTATTTCAAATAATAATTATCGTTTTGTTAATTGCCTGCAGTGTTTTTCCTAAAGGCAAAAAGAAAAAAACTCCATGGCAGCTGCAATACACCTTTGCTTCAATTTATGATAATAACATTCTCAAGTATTCCGATAAATACCTCGGCAGATTCGATGCCGGTTTGGATAACGGAAGGTTTCAGGTAAGCAGCGCCGCCGATATGGTTTTAACCAATCACTTTTTGCTGAAGAAAACATTGTATTTAATAAAAGGCAGGAAGTCGATTCCCTCGGTTGAATTGCGAATACGAAATTACCCGCAAAACCCGATAAAGAACTTCTGGTCTTTCCGAATCGGATGGCGACAGTATATTGGCAGATCTACAAGTTTTAAGATTTCGTTTTCGCACATGCCTAATTTTTATGTTAAGAATTACAGGGATGCAGACTGGAAAAAAATTGTGGGTTATTCACCCGAATCTTTTCGCCCGTTTGAATTTTCGAAAAGCGAAGTCGGTCTTTGGTTCAGAAATTATTTTTTCAAAAAAACACAAACAACTTTTTACCTGTCGTACTTCTGGTATTCACACAGTCCCGATTTTATTGAATATAACAGCGACAACGTTTTAGCCGGGTTCCGGATTAAGCAATACGTCAGTAAAAAGCTGTCGGTGCACGGCGGTTATAATTTTGTTACATCCAGCGCTAAGGGATACGATACCGAAGGAGAAACCAAAACCAATTCCGATGATGTTGATGCTTCATTTGTCGATCATACACTTTATGCGGGATTGGAAATCGGAATGCCCGAAGTATTTATACCGCAAAGCAAGCTTTCTTTAACAACGTATTATCATTACAGGATATTTACAACAACCAAGTCGCCCGAAATCGATCCGCTCCATTCCGGAAGAAGGGATAACGTGGTTAACGTTGTTGGAATGTATAAAGTAAAGGTTGTTAAATACTTCGAAGTAGGCGGTTACGTGGCATGGAATTTAAGGGATTCCGGCTCGGCTTTTAATGAAAACGAAGAGGCGGTTTCAATTGAAAAAGATTATAACCAATTTCTGCTCGGTTTAAGATTCAGGTTCAACTTTTTACTTTAAAAAAATGTTTTTGATAATCTGAATAAAACAATATTTTAGCCGAAGTTAATTAATAATAAATGTGGTTGATTTTGTTATCAATATTAATTTCGGCTGATATTACTCAGGCATATAAAAAAGCAATTAAATTTGCTTCCACTCACTACGAGAACTTTCCCGTCGTTTCGTTTTTAATCCCAAAGGAATTAAGAAAGCATGTTGCAATAATCTACTGGTTTGCACGCACGGCAGACGACTATGCCGACGAAGGAAACTTTTCGGAAGGGGAGCGGCTGGAAAAGTTAAATCATTTTGAATTCCGTTTGAAGAAACTACTGCAAGGCAAAGCGGAAAACGATTTTGAAATTGCACTTGCAAATACAATCAGCAAGCGAAATTTATCGCCGGAACATTTCTATAATTTGCTTAAGGCATTTAAGCAGGACGTAATTCAAAAAAGGTATAAAACTTTCGATGATGTACTGGATTATTGTAAACACTCAGCCAATCCCGTAGGAAGATTGATTCTTGAGCTGTTCGATATAAGAAACGAAGAGGCAAACAATTATTCCGATAAAATATGCACCGCACTTCAGCTAACAAACTTTTTGCAGGATGTTGCGATTGATTACCGTAAAGGCAGGATTTATCT
>JAJRSV010000003.1 GCA_024278655.1 Bacteroidota bacterium
AATAAGTAAGGATTTTTATGATTTGGAATCTTTCCTTGATAAACAAATATCTTATTACTGTCTGTATGAATGTCGTCATGATAGAATTAGTTATTACCAAAAAATTAAAAATTAAGTTGACGCCTATGCGAACTTGGTCGGGATGCAGGTTCATCTCCTGCCTGCCCGCCGTAACGTAGTGTGGGCGGGTCCCCGCTACTAAATAAAAACTCAAACAACTGAATTTTTATTCTTGCCGAAACGACTGTTCAATCCATTCAATACAATTATCATCCATAATATATTCTTGTTGCATTTGTGCTTTAATTTTAACAAATTGCTTTTGAAACCGTTACTCATGAATGTAACCGGTTTTTTTATAACTTTGATTTGTTTTATAATCCTCTTCATTAAATGAATTGGGATGAAATCCTGCCGATTATTCTTTCCGTTGTCTCAATTCGTATAATGGATTACAGATATTCGAAACCGGTGCTGCTGAAATAATACAGAACTTAAAACTGTTTTTAACTTTTTAACGGAGGTTTTTATGACCAAACTATACCGTTTTGCTTTTACCTTTTTTATTATCGTTTTTTGTGCCGCTTTTACTAACGAAGCAGGTGCTCAGACGGATAAGGAAACGAGGTATTACAAAGGCACACCCATTAATCCGGTTATCGAAGCAATGTTAAATTCGGTTTCAGCCGATAGTCTCGAAGCATACCTGCAAAGGATTGTTTCTTTCTATACCCGTCACACAAATTCCGATACAACTTCGCCCGATACGGGAATAGGTGCGGCAAGGAATTACATCTTCAGTAAGTTCCAGCAGTTTGCAAACCAAACCGGCGGCGGTTTGGACCCGAGCTTCTTCGTTTTTCCGGCAACGGTGTGTGGTCAGTTTAACGGGGCACATAAAAACGTACTTGCAACTATCAACGGCATTCAAACTCCCGATAGAATTTTTATTGCAAGCGGTCATATGGACGGACGTACCCATAACAATTGTGATAACACATCGTTTGCACCTTCGGCTAACGACGACGGCAGCGGCACCGTTGCTTCAATCGAGATGGCACGTGTGATAAGTCAGTTTTCCGGTGAACTTGAAAGCACTTTAATTCTGATGACCGTTACGGGAGAAGACCAGGGGTTGTTCGGCAGTACTGCTTACGCCGACTGGGCTTTCGATAACAATCTCCGGATTGATGGAATGATTACAAACGATGTTATCGGCAACATTATCGGCTGTGTTGACCCCGCTTGTCCCGACAGCAACTTTATTACCGACAGCACAAGCGTGAGGCATTTTTCCGGCGGTCCGTCAACATCTTCTTCGCGGCAGTTTACAAGATATATGAAACTTAAAGCAGAACAATATATAGATGAAGTTCCGTGGAAAGTAACATTAATTCCGGCAATCGACCGTCCGGGCAGAGGCGGCGATCATCAGCCGTTTTTCGATAACGGATATACTGCCGCACGTTTTACCGAAGCGCATGAATTCGGAGACGGAACAGGCAATAACGGACGACAGCATAACGAGTTCGACTTGATTGAGTTTGTTAACTTTCCCTATCTGGCACGCGTGGTTAAAACAAATATTGCCGGACTTGCAACGCTTGCAATGGCACCGGAAACACCCACTGCACCTTTAAATGTATTGAACGTAGGCAACGGTACGGATGTGAATTTATCGTGGACAAACACAAACAGCGAACCCGACTTTGCCGGCTACCGTATTGCATGGCGTTTTGCCGATTCGCTTTTTTACGAGCAAATTGTTCTTGCAGGAAATGTAACCGAGTTTACTTTAACCGGCTTAACACCCGATGAACCGATTTACATTTCTTATTCTGCGATAGATACAAGCGGTAACGAAAGTATCTTTTCTTCGGAAGTTTTAATTACACCGAGCGATATTCCCGCAGCACCGCAGGGCTTCGATGCCACATCCACCGAAAGCGATATTCTGTTCACATGGATACCTAATACAGAACTCGATATAGCCGGTTACCGAATTACACGCATCGGTCCCGGTTCGGAAACGGTAGAATTTGATGTGGGCACAACTCCAACCACTTTCATCGATAATACGGTTCAGCCCCACGTGCTTTATTACTATTCAATTCAGGCAAGAGATGTTGATGATAATTTAAGCTCACCCTCGGAACAGAAGCGGGGACAATTGGCAACTCACGATTCCGGAATACTCGTTCTGGATGCAAGCAGAGACGGTCCGGGAGCCAATCAGCTTTTTCCGACGGATGAACAGGTAGACGATTACTACACTGCACTGCTTACACATTTTAACATCGGCGGTCAATGGGATATTGCCGATAGTCTCGATCAGAATATTGCTATAAGCGATGCCGATATGGGAATCTTTTCAACCGTGCTGGTTCACAGCGATGTGCGTCGACCGACACATAAGCTTTCGGAAGATACCTTATCGATAAGAAAATATTTACAGAACGGCGGTAAAGTTTTTATGTCGGGCTGGCAGTTAATCGAAAGCATCTCGGGGAATTTGGATTTGGTAAAAGTATTTGTGCCCGGAGATTTTGTTTATGATTATATGTTAATAGATACGGCTGACAACGCCATAACAGACGATTTCCGTGGTGCTGATCCGCTGTTCTCAAGCTATCCTCCTGTTACCGTTGATTCGGTTAAGCTTCCCAATTTCGGCGGCGATCTTATAACGATGGAAGTTTTCCGTTCGTTAGTAGGCGGCAATGATACGGAAGCACTTTACATATACCGTTCTTCGCTGGATCCGCCATCCGAATTTCACGGCATGCCCGTAGCACTGCGTCATATAACCAACGACTTGCAAATTGTTGTAATCGATTTTCCTCTTTATTATATGAACCAACCCGAAGCGATGGGAGTGCTGGAACAGGGCTTAATGGATTTGGGCGAAGTAACCGGAATAAAAAATGAAAATGAAGACGCCGGCACAATTCCCGAACAATTTGAATTGAAGCAAAACTATCCGAACCCGTTCAATCCAACAACTAAAATTGAATTTGCTTTGCCGGTTAAAGCAAAAGTGGTTTTGAATGTTTACAATATATTAGGCGAAAAAATAATCACGCTGGTAAACGAAGAGAAAGATGCGGGAATCCATCAGGTGCTGTTTGATGCAAGAGGATTATCGAGCGGAATATATTTGTATAAACTTCAGGCAAACGATTACGTTCAGACAAAGAAGATGATTCTGTTGAAGTAATCAGTTAATACTTATGCTTATAAAAAACATTAATTGAACCTGTTCGTTTTCGGGCAGGTTCTTTTTATTTCCGCTTACGTTCAGCAGGCGGAAATCAGTTATCAATCGTTTCGTAGCTTTCGGCTATATCATCAATCACTGCAGAGTTCACTTTCATCTCATTCAATACCTGTAGCAGATTGTATATAACCTTTCTTTTCTCCGAGATGCGTTCTTCGATAAACGACTTTATGTTAAGCATACTGCACTCTTCAACTACATCTTTATAATGCTGAAGTATTTCGTTCTCTCTGGTCAACACTTCGTGCAGCGTTGAGCAGGTGTTTTTACAAACGTGCTCACAGGAAAACTGCGGTTCGCTCATTTTATTCCCCAATAAATAGTTAAAAAAAACAGATAAATCCTGTTGTATAAATTAAATCATTGAAGCGTTAAAGTCACGTTGTTTTTAGTATTCTGCCTGAATAAGAGGAAGATAAAAACGGTTAAGAATATAGGGGAATATTTCGCTTGCGGGCAGTGCGGTGGTAGACGGACCGGTTCTGATGAAAAAAGACTCCGTGTTGTTATGAACCAAATAAACCGGGGTGGAAGCAGGTTTGCAGTCAACCCGCATAATTTTTTTGCCCTCCAGTTCTTCCACAGCAATGTCAACAAAGCTTAACACCGATTTGCCCATTCTTTCTTTAATAAGATTCGTAAGATGAAGCATCGCTTTGTCATCGTTTGCGAATCCGTCCTTTTCAATCCCGAGAACATTCTGCCCGTCATCAACACCAATCAACAGAGTGCCGCCTTCCGAATTTAAAAAAGCAGCGATGGTTTTAAGCGATGCATGTTCAATCTCTTTATCTCTTTTATCTGTATGAAGATTCCATCTTAAAGTCGATTTGAACTCGACGTAATCACTTTCTCCGGCTTCGATGAGTTTCTTCGTTGTGGTCTTTTCAATCGAACGTATCTGTTCGGTAACTTTTTGTGCTAACTTCATTACTATCTTCAGAGAAATTTCCGGAGGGATTTTGTTTCCGTCAAGCAGGTCATCGCCGTTAAGATAATAAAGCATTGATTCCTTTACTGCTTTAACGCTTGAGGTTCGTATACCTTCATCGATAAATGAAACCTCGCCAAACGTATCGCCGGGCAGCAGTTTCTTTAACGTCTTTCCGTTCCGTTCATAAACAAGCTCGCCTTCTTTAACCAGGTAAAGGAAATGACTGTTATCATTCTCTTTGAACACATACTCACCCGGGAAAAACTTAATTGCTTTTATTATGTTGAACAGTTTTCTTACTTCATCTTTATCGAGGAAGTAGTACAACTGTCCTTCATGAAAAAAGTTTATTATGTCCTCGTCGGCGGTAAACTTAATCTTTTCAGGCATAACTTTTTGTTCTCTCCTTTTTAGCCCGCGTTTTCCAGACTGGCTCTTCGAACCATTCTTGAATACAACGAAAGACCGGGATCGAATAGAAACCTGAGCCACAACTTAACCCACGATTTATGATAATAAAGATTCTCGTAAAATTCCGGAGCTGTTCGTTTTACTTCCGGAAGCTTATTCCACGGAACGGATTGAAAGTCGTGATGTTCGTTATGATAGCCGACGTTAAGCGCTACTATGTTAAGCGGACCGTAATAGCTATAAGTTTCCTGCGGCGGTGCAACAAGAAAATGTTCCTGAATCCATCTTGCACCCAACGGATGAAAACCGATTGAAAAGAAGAGTGAAAAAACAAGATACAGAAATGAAACCGGACCGAAGTAAGTAATAATAAGCACATCGGATGAAAAAATTACTATCCAGCTGATAATAGTCCACACATTCATAAACTGTATGTTTTTTAACCTAAGCGGACGAAGTGCCTGCAGGAACGGGAAAAGCAGTTCCCACAACATCTTTCCGAAAAATGAATGCCCGAATAATTTTGCTTCCCATTTATAAGGAAGGTCTGCATCCAGATAATAATCTCCCTGATACGAATGATGCTTCAAGTGATATGTTCTGAACGAAACAGAGCCCGGTACTACATTCGGAATGTCTGCAATAATTCCGGCAATCAGGTTCAGCGCACGCTTTTTGAAAATAAGATTGTGTGCCGCTTCGTGAATTAAAACATACAATGCGTGATTAGCAAAAGCACCAACGAGGAATGCAACAATTAACGCCGCCCACCATGGCTGCCCGCTTAAAAAATATGCAATGGTTAGCTGCAGTGCCACGATAAAGATTATCAGCAAAAAACTGAACGGGTTTCTGCCGATAAGTTTTCTTACTTCGGGATGTTTCGATAAAATCTCTTTTGTTCTCGCACGATGCGGTTCCGGCAAATCGGAGTATAAAAAGTCGTTTTGTGAACCTGACATATTTTACTGTCTCTCTTAATTACTTCTAATGGATTAATTTTCCTGCTTAAACATAATGATAATAATTTTTCTTTTCTACGATTATTTGAATAGCTGCCGGAATGATATGTGAGTTACTTTTTACTTTCAGGTTTAAAATTAAAAAGGGCTGATCAAAGAGTAAGGTTTTGTCACTCTGGAATGTTAATACGATCGAAGATTCTTCGTCGCTTCGCCTGTCTCCGATAGGCAGGCTCCACAGAATGACAGTAAAAACAACTCTTTGGTCAGCCCCAATTAAGTATTGCAGGAGCTTTCAGAATGCCGAGACAAAACCGACACCAACTCTTCCGAACTCGCGCTCGATGTTATAAGAGTACTCAAACACTAATCTGATATTTCTTCGGGCAAGATATCCGAAATGTAAACCAAGAGATTCCCAGCGTATATTCGGATCGTCGGAAGCCACTTTATTATAAAGCGCAACCGCATACCAGTCGCTTTCGTCTCCTTCCGGTTTAAATATCAGTTCGGCAAAGCCGCCTTTAGTAATAACCTTTCGTTCTTCGGAAGGAATGTGTGCAAACGGGTTCGAATCATCCCTGTAGAGATACTGCACGTTCAACTCTACTTTTTCGAAAGAGACGGTTGCGTCGGCACCGGCTAACCACATTTCGTTTCTTTCCCTCGTTTCCGTGTCGAAGTTGTTGAGCAATTCATTGCCGTAATATCCTTCAACTCCAAGGCGAAAATGCTCGCCGATATCCTGCGATACATTTGCAAAAATGTTTTTGTACTTATCATCATCAAACGATCGGAACAAAGTTGCTTCTCCGATACCGGTTCCGTTAAGAACTTCTACGTTAATATCGGTGCCGGTATCGAAGCCGTAGTTCAGCATAATGCCCCTGTCGTACGTAAAGTTTATTTTTGAACCGCCGGGTCGTACTACATAAATCATATAATCGTCGAAAGTTAATCTCAGTTCGCGTTTAAAGAGAGGATCGGAAACCTGGAACTGCCCGATATAAAAATCAACTCCACTGCTGAACACATTGTTAAACATTAAAAAGGCATCTTCAATTCCGGCAACATTACCTCTTTCGCTAAAGAAGAAGTAAAAGTAGTACGATATGTCTTTAGCAATCGAGCCGCCGGAAAGTATTTTCAGAACGTAAGGTGCGGTAAAATCGGTAAACTCCGAATTGCGTATGTTGTAAGTAAAGTATCCTTCGAACCTTAAAGCCAGCGGGAGTTCCCTTAAAAGCGAAAGGTCGTCGTCGCCGGTTTTAACAAAGTAACGCGGCGCGTCTTTATCTTTAAGAACAAATCCATTGGCAGCAAATTCCGATCCGTAAGGTTTTAATTTCGGAATCGGAGCATGGCAAGTCTTGCAACTCATTTTATATTTTCGTGCGAATGCGGGAATACCCCAAATATCTTGTGCAGAAAAACTTACCATTAATAAAACTACAAGTAGAGAATAAAGTCTGTTCATAACTGTAACCTCTAATTTAAATATTAGTTGTTTCAATAATAGATTTCGAAAACAAAAGTTTATTCTAATATCTCTAACGTGGTTGTCTGTCTGTTTACTTCTATAATCTCGGCTTCTTCGGGCACACCAAGAAAATCTGCAACCGGTTTAACCAGCTTTTGGTAATTCAATACGGCTTTAACCGTTAAAGTGCCCGGGGCAATATCATCGGGAAGATCGAACGTGTAAGTTTCGGTTTTTGTTTCTCTCGGACCGATTCTGTAATCAACACCGAGCGATGCAGTGTTCCATTGCTGCATAGTCATTCTGCCCTGCGGATCGAAGTACGGCATTCTGAAAATTCTATCGCCAAGCGGAACGCCGTCTCTTTGAAGTCCTTTAAAGTTCGGATCATCGAGCGCAATGCCTATGTCCTGATAAGCAAGAACATCGCTGGCAATAGTATATTCTTCACCTTCAAATCCTTTTTTATCGACCGGCAGATGATAAACATTACCTTCGGCATCTGTAGCCGTTACATCGAGCCACACTATCCTGTCTTCAACCGAACCGGTAGGAAACTTGTGCCCGGTTTTCTGATTGAAAAGAACCACCGTGAATTTAACCGTCTCGCCGGGCTCGGCTTCATCAATATCCGGATAAATTCTCAGCTCGATTGTTCCCCTAATCTTACCGGGGTCGTGTGCACCATGAAAAAGATGCTGCCATACATCGGGGTACTTATTTCCCATCGATGATGAGTAGCCCTCGGTTTGAGTCATATGACAGTTCTGGCATTTAACTCCCTGCTTCGAGTAAGGTCCTTCCTTCCATTCGAGCTGGGTTGCTTTTACCCAAACACCGTATGGGCTCATTTCGTTGTGACAGGTACCGCAGAACTCTGCTGTGGAAATAAAATCGGACTTTGCAATTTCGTGCTCGGGTGATTTTCCGGTTCCTCTCGGTCCGTACTTAACATTTCCCGGTTCCGATATATAATTAAAGTTATATGGTATATCCCCCTGGAATCCGGTAACGGTATGGCAAAAATCACACGAAACAGATTCGTTTGCACGCGAGTTCATCGAGGGAAGCGGCGGCGGTACATCACCGGCTAAAAACGATATTGGCGCATGGCATCCGTTGCAGCCGGCTTTAACTCCTGCAACTTTTTCATCCTTCTCTGCATGTGGAACGGCAAGCTTGAAGTATTCCACTTCATCCCATTTGTGCGTATACGCCTGCGACATCATCGCCCGCTTCCACTGCTGGTAAAAATCGGTATGGCAGGAAGTGCCGCAAAATTCCGGTTTGTCATAATCGTCATACGAACGTGTGCCGAGCGCATCTTCGCCGGCTTTAACTTGTGCCGAAAGAAAAACTAAAGGGGAAAAAATAAATAAGGTAAGTAAAAGCAGAAAATGGTTCCCTGATTGTCTCATTTTTGTCTCTCCTCTTTTAATAAACAAAAACGGATTGAACCTTACAATAATAAATCAACTAAGAGGACTTCGGTTTACCCCTTATAACTTATCATAAAGGTTCCCATTCAAAAATTTATAGAATAACTTATTAACTTTTTTTACAAACTTCAATCGTGTTAAGTTAATTGTTGCCTTGTCAAAACCATTTTGACGCTCAGGTAAGGTTGATGGGTTAATAAACAAATATGACATGGTACAGCCGGCAGGCATGGTATAAAAAAAGTCCGCATCACATTCTGCAAATGCGGACATCAAATATTTTTACCGAACCCGACCGGATTTTTACTTGACGAGCATCATCTTTTTTACTTCAACAAAACTGCCTGCTTCAAGTCTGTAGAAGTAAACACCGGAAGTTAAACCTGCGGCATTAAAATCAACTTCGTACTCGCCGGGCGATTTTTCTTCATTAATTAACTCGGCAACTTCGTTACCCAATATATCATAAACTTTCAGTACTGTTTTTACGGAAGATGTGTTTCGATTTTTACCATCCGGAATGGCAAATTTAATTTTCGTTCTCGGGTTGAACGGATTCGGATAGTTTTGCAGCAAGGCAAACTCTTTCGGCAAATTCGATTTTTCCTCACCTGCGGAAGTAACATTATCGGTTACGGTTAAGACTACTGGAATTACAACTTCCGGTTTGTCGGGGTCGTTGGTAGTAATAACCATATCCATCGAATAGTCGCCATACTCAAGGTCTTCGGTATTAATGTTCAACACTATTGCGGCAGAGTTGCCGTTATAAAGCGTACCGCTTAATCCGTTTGCATTTAACCACACGGGATCGGTACCTATTTCGATAGCGAGACTATCTTCCACGTACTCGGAATTGTAAGCAATCTGCAAACCGTCGGTC
>JAJRSV010000259.1 GCA_024278655.1 Bacteroidota bacterium
GAAAGATTTAATAACCACCGGAAAAGTTTATATAGCACAGCCGCCGCTTTACCGTATCAAAAAAGGTAAAGAGGAGTTTTATGCTTTCAACGATAAGGAAAGAGATGAGATTCTTAAAAGATTAAAGGTTAACGGTAAAAAAGGAAAAGAAGAGATAACAACAAACCAGGAAGAAACCGAAGGCGGAGAAGAAAAAATAAGAGGTGTTACAATTTCGCGTTACAAAGGTTTGGGTGAAATGAATCCCGAGCAGTTGTGGCAGACGACAATGAATCCCGAAACCAGAACAGTGCTGCAGGTAACTATAGAAAGTGCCGCAGCGGCGGATAAAATATTTGAAACCTTAATGGGCGACGACGTTGAACCCCGCAGAGCGTTTATTGAGAAGAATGCAAAATATGTAAGAAACCTTGATGTATAATTTTATCAGAATAAACAAAAGACAATCAGAAGGAAAATAAAGTTTTATGGCAAATCTTTTTGAAAAAGTAATTCCGGTTACGCTCGAAGAAGAAATGAAATCATCGTACATCGATTATTCGATGTCGGTTATAGTTTCGCGTGCATTACCCGATGTAAGAGACGGATTGAAACCGGTTCACAGAAGAGTGCTTTACGGAATGCACGAACTCGGTATGGCTTACAACAAGCCATATAAAAAATCGGCAAGAATTGTCGGTGAGGTTTTGGGTAAGTATCATCCGCATGGCGATACGGCTGTTTACGATACTATGGTAAGAATGGTTCATGATTTTTCGCTGCGTTATCCGTTGATAGACGGGCAGGGTAACTTCGGTTCGGTTGACGGCGACTCTCCCGCGGCTATGCGTTACACCGCGGTTCGTCTCCGCAGAATTTCGGATGAGATGCTTCGCGACCTCGATAAAAACACAGTTGACTTTGTACCAAACTTTGACGACTCGCTCCAGGAACCGACGGTTCTTCCGTCTTATCTGCCGAACCTGTTGGTTAACGGTTCAAGCGGAATTGCGGTTGGTATGGCAACAAACATACCCCCGCACAACCTTACCGAAGTGATTGACGGTTTGATTGCACTGATAAGGGACCCGGAGATTTCGATAAAGAAATTGATGAAATATATTATAGCTCCCGATTTTCCGACAGCCGGAATTATTTACGGTTACGATGGCGTTAAACAAGCTTACGAAACAGGAAGAGGAAGAATTATTGTTCGTGCGCGCGCTACGATTGAAACATTAAAGAACAACAGGGAAAACATTGTTATTACCGAACTTCCTTACCAGGTAAACAAAGCAAACCTGATTGAAAAAATAGCAGACCTTGTAAGAGCCGGGAAGATAACGGAGATTTCGAACATCAGGGACGAATCGGATCGTGACGGAATGCGTGTTGTTATCGAGTTGAAAAGAGATGCACAGCCCGCCGTTGTTCTGAACCAGTTATACAAGCACACGCAAATGCAAACAACCTTCGGCGTTATAATGCTTGCACTTGTTAACGGCATACCGAAGGTGCTTACGCTTAAAGAAATGATGCAGCACTTCCTCGAGCACAGAATGGATGTGTTGATACGCAGAACACAGTATGAATTGGATGCCGCAGAGAAACGTGCACACATACTGGAAGGATACATAATTGCTCTCGATAATATCGATGCTGTAATCCAGACGATAAAGAAATCGAAAGACGTTGAGACTGCAAAGAAAAACCTGATGAAGAAGTTCAAGCTGAGCGATGTTCAGGCAAAGGCGATACTCGATATGCGTTTGCAGCGGCTTACGGGTCTGGAAAGAAAGAAAATTGAAGATGAGTACAAAGAAGTAATAAAACTTATTGAACGCCTTAAGGGAATACTTAAAAGCGAAGACCAGAGAAAACTGATCATTAAAGAGGAATTGCTCGACATAAAGAAAAGATACGGCGATGAAAGAAGAACCGAAATAATTTACAGCTACGAAGATTTTTCACTCGAAGATATTATTGCCGAAGAGGATGTTGTTGTTACAATATCGCACAGAGGATTTATTAAACGGTTCCCCGTTAGCGGATACAGAAGACAGGGAAGAGGCGGCAAAGGTGTAACCGGCGCCGGAATGAAGGATGACGACTTTATAGAACACATGTTTATAGCGTCAACACATCAGTATATTTTATTCTTTACAGACAAAGGAAAAGTATATTGGTTAAAGGTGCATGAAATTCCCGAAGGCGGAAGAGCTGCACGCGGAAGGTCGGTACTTAACCTGATACAAAAAGAAAAAGATGAAGATATAACCGCATTCGTAACTGTTAAGGAATTTACTGATGATAAATACCTTGTTATGGCTACGGAAAAAGGCACGGTTAAAAAAACAGTGCTCTCTGCTTACGGCAATGTTAGAAAAGGCGGAATTAATGCAATCAACTTAGTTAAAGGCGACAGACTGATTGACGTTAAATTGACAGATGGTTCCAACGATTTGGTATTGGGAACTCGTAACGGCTTTGCAATCAGGTTCAACGAAAGAGATGTGCGTAATATGGGAAGAACCGCAACAGGCGTTAGAGGAATAAGATTAGGAAAAGATGATATCGTTGTCGGTTTGCTCGCTATTAAACGACCGAACACAAGCGTGCTGATAGTTACCGAAAAAGGTTACGGCAAACGTTCCGATATAAATGCATACAGGGTTACTCACCGCGGCGGCAAGGGCGTTATTACCGTTAAGACCACACCGAAGGTAGGCAAGATGATTTCGCTGATGGAGGTTGTAGATAAAGATGAGCTTGTTATAATAACCACAAAAGGAATGGTAATCAGGCAAGCGGTAAAATCGATAAGAGTGATGGGAAGAAATACACAAGGTGTGCGTGTTATCAGATTAAAAGACGGTGATATGATTGCCGATATTGCAAAGGTTGTTATCGAGGAAGATAAGCTGAACGGTAACAATAATAATAACAACAACGGAAAATAGATTAATATAAAAAGCCCCGCTGTTCATGCGGGGCTTTATTCACCAACCAAGTTACTTTACACATCGTAATATCAACCAACAAAATTAAATTTTATTCGAACCAACGATGTTTACATTGACTTCGATTTCATCGGATACTTTTTTACCGAGCGCCATATGCTCTACGCCGAAATCGGAAAGATTAATGTTGAACGATGCTCTTACGCTTAACAAGTCGCCGGGCATTTTCATTTTAGTCATTTCACTTTCTTCGAGATAAATCAGTTTTGCTTTCGATTCCACTTCTTTGGTAACACCGTGCACGGTAAAGTCACCAATCAGTGTAACGGCTACGGTTTGCTTATCGATTTGTTTTACATCTTTAACCTCTTTAATCTCGAAAGTGATGTCCGGGTAATTTTCCGCATCAAGCCAGTCTGCACTGCGAATGTGTTTATCACGAAGAGCAATACCGCTTTTTAATGATGCGGTCGATATCGAGATTTCGCCTTTAAGTGTATTCTTAATATCCTGCGGATCGAAAGAAACGCTTCCCTTTACATCGCTGCTCATACCGCTTATATCTTCAAGCGGAGTGGAGCTGAAAAAAGTTGCCTGGTTTCTTCCCATTTTATCTTTAAATGAGAATGTTTGTGTGCCTTCGCTTTTTGTTTCGAAGCCGTTGGCAAGAGTTGCTGCTATTAATAACAGACTTATTATTAAAGATTTTATTAGCGTTTTCATGCTATTTCCTTTCTTTTTGTTCTGAGTAAATATGTTAGTGTTAACGATATAATTACGGTTATAAACGATACTGCAAGAATAAAATCCAAACCGGGTATAAGTGTGTTTTTCCATTCTTTATATGTAGTACCGAACAACTCGTCCTTTTTATCGATTAGCACCTGCGTTTTTGTAAAGAACTCGCTTCCGTTTAACAGCCACAACACAAGAGCGAGTAAGACTACTGTCATTCCCCCGATTAATGCTGCTTTCTGTTTCCTGTTCATTTTACTTTCCGAATTATGTTTGTTGAAAATTACTGTCGGCAAGATATAGCGGCATTCAGATATTCTGTGACAAGTAACGGACAGTTTAATTGCCCGGCTGCCTTTTGACGCAAATATGGTGATATGCATCACGATGGGAACAAACAGCAATAAGGTCACTACGGGAGTAATGTAAGCGGGGCGACAGAAAACTAAGGCATCCGAAATTATAATGGACAGCAAAGTTACAGGTAGTTTTAAATGAACCGTTTTTCAATAGTAATAATCTTTCTTTTTCTTTCAACAGATATTTATTCTCAGGCATGCTGCTCCGCGGGCTCTCCGTTGTTGGGTTCGCTCGATATTACAAGCTCTGCAGAAGGAGAGCTGCAGGTTGGCATTACTTACGAGTTGAACAGCTTGCAGGATATTTACGCCGGCTCGGAACGGCTGGATGATAACTTCCGCGAAAGAAGGGTTAACTCCTATATCTTCGAAGCAAATTACGGCTTAACAAGAAAAGTATCTTTCTCGGCATTGTTTACTTATATAACACAAAGCCGTAACATCAATTCATATGGTGATCTCTCGAGCAACCTGTTAACATCGGGTTTGAGCGATGCCGTTGTGCTTGTTAAGTACAATGTTATTCCGCTTTCGCTTGTCGATCAGTTTGAGTTGTCGCTCGGTGCGGGATTGAAACTTCCGTTCGGCAATTCAACATTGCGATCGGATGGAATCTTAATTCCTGCCGATATGCAGCCGGGAACCGGTTCGTGGGATGGAATACTCTGGGGATATGCTTCAAAAGGGTTTGTCCCGGTTATTCCTCTAAATGTTTTTGTTAATGTTTCTTTTCGTTTAAACGGAACAAATAACAGGTTCGGTGATAGTTTTAAGCAGGGATACACTTTCGGTAACGAGCTTTTTATTAATATCGGTGCCGGTTACCGCACAGATACATTTTTCGATTTTACACTGATGCTCAGATACAGAAGCACAACCCCTGATCAGTTCGACGGTGGCAACCTTCCGAACACAGGCGGCACATGGTTTTATCTTGTTCCCGGTGTTAACGGAAAGATAAGTGAAAAATTTGTTGCAAGGTTAAGCGGACAAATTCCGCTTTACAGAGATTTAACCGGAACTCAATTAACTACTACATATACTGCATCGTTGGGGCTTTACTATACAATAAACTTAAAAGGATTATGAGAGGTGATAAAATGAAACTATTAAAGCATGTAACGGTGTTTATAATTACAGTTGCTTTTATTAGCTGCGATTCCGTTGAAACCGCCGATGTAGCCGGCGAGTGGCTTATTCCGCAGGACCAGGTTTTCGACGGCGGTCCGGGCAGAGACGGAATACCTTCGATTGACAACCCGCAGTTTACAAACATTAACGATGCATCTTATCTGTCGGATAATGATCTTGTAATAGGAATTAAAAGCGGAACGGTTATTAAAGCTTATCCGCATCCTATTCTCGACTGGCACGAAATAGTAAACGACGAAGTTAACGGTAAGCTGATAGGATTAACTTACTGTCCGCTTACGGGCTCCGCTATTGCATGGAACCGGGTCGGTCAATTGTCTAATACTTCTTTCGGTGTTTCGGGATTGCTTTACAACTCAAACCTAATTCCGTACGACAGGAAAACAAGAAGCAACTGGTCGCAGATGAAGCTGCAGTGTGTTAACGGCGACCTGATTGGACAGGAAGTTCAAACAAGTAAAATAATCGAAACAACTTATAAAACCTGGCGCGAGATGTACCCGTCTTCAAAGCTTCTTTCAACAAATACCGGCTTCGGAAGACAGTACGGTAATTACCCTTACGGCGATTACAGAACAAACAACGATTTAATCTTTCCCGTAAGCATTGAAGATAACCGTCTTCATAAAAAAGCAAGGGTAATCGGAATTATTGGAAACGGGCAGACGATGGTTTTTACAATAAGCAAGTTCAGCACGGGTGTTGATGTTAAAAACGTAACGTTTGCCGGTGTTGATTACGTGGTTATCGGAAGCAGCGATAAAAACTTTGCAGCAGTTTATAAGAGAAAGTTAAGTGACGGAACATTGCTTGAGTTTACGGCAGTTCAGGATGTGCTGCCCGTTGTTATGGTTGATAACGAAGGAAACAAGTGGGATGTTTTCGGTGAAGCCACGGCGGGACCACGTGCTGGTGAAAGTCTGCAGCAGGCAAAAGCGTTTATTGCATACTGGTTTGCATGGGCAGCGTTTTATCCCAATGCATTAATCGCTCAGTAAAAAACCGCAAGCCAGATGGTTTCTTTTCCGGGATCGGTGTATTCAACGCGATGCTTTTTGTGTGCCGGTATATTGATGTAATCGCCGGCACTTAATTCTATCAATTCATTATTATCAAACAGGAGTGTTGCTTTTCCCTGCAACACAACCACCCATTCGTTTTTATCCTGATCGTACCAAAAATCCTTTGGTGATGTTTGTCCTTTTGAAATTATCCTTTCTATTTTAACATCGTTGCTCTCAACAATAGTTTCGAATATTTCATCGGGAATTGATTGCGGGATGTTCTCAAACAAATTTCCGGTTATCATAAATCAACTCCGGTAAGCTTTGCGCTTGTTTTCCACATCTGTTCCCGAATCGCTTTATTATAAGTTAACCCGGAAGAAGGAGTTTCCTTTTTATTAACGAAATACTTTCCGGTTATGTTTTCAACTTCGGATGAAGAAGCAAGATAGACCGATGTTTCAGCACCTTGCTTAACACTTGCACCGCTAATAGAGAAC
>JAJRSV010000260.1 GCA_024278655.1 Bacteroidota bacterium
CTGGATATTTTGGGAATGAGATGATTAACACTAAGTGCCGGTCACGTCATCACAAGTGCCAGTCACTTTAGGGAAGAAAAAAGCGAGTGTTAAGTGACTGGCACTTGTTTGCGCTTATAAGTAAACCGTCTTATAAATCTTCCAATGCCCGTCTTTCGATTTTTTTAGGATGTGAATTCCGGCTGCATCCTGGTTTGTAAAACCGACACCTTTAACGGCTTCGGTTCTCTGCCTGTAAAATACCTGCACTTCATCGTCGGTTATCGAAATAACTTCCGTTTCGAGCAGAGTGTATTTCATATCGAAGTTCTTAAAAATATACTCCATTCCTTTTTTAGTCGATTCAAGCTGCGGACTGTCTTCGTGGATTGTACTTAACACTCCTTTAACATCTTCATTCTGTGTGTACTCGATATTTTTTCTTATTACCTCAAGCGCTTCTTCTTTTATCTTTTCCTGTTCGGGAGTAAGATTTGTAAGCGGGGTTATGTCATACTGAGGCACCTGCTCCGTTTGTGTATTTGTTTCCGGAACAGTCAGGTTTTTCTTATCCATTACATCGCTTAAATCTTTTTTCTCATCCGACCCACAGCCGGACAATAAAGTAATAAAAAAAAGACCGAGTAAAATTAACCGGATGTTGTGCATTTAAACGCTCCTGAAATTTTTCAATAATAAATCGTTACAAACATAACAACAAATCACTTTAATTTTCAGCGGAAAAAAGAATACGGTTTAATTCTTCATCAGTCACGTTTAGCAATCCAACCGGAACCAGACGCGGAGTGAGTATTTTCCAGTTTTCGTTTTTAGTAAACACTTCTTTGAACAGCGGAAGCGCATCTTCCAGTCTTCCGTTATTCACAAGCGTAACCGCATGCCAGTATTTCATCTCTTCGTTATCCGGGAACATTTCTTCGGCGGCGGAATATTCCTGCATTGCCAAATCCATATCACCGTGTTCAACTGCAAGGTCGCCTGCATTCATATGATCGTAAGCGCGGTGAACTTTTAACAAGCGCTTCAGCTCCTTTATCGGTTCGGGACTGTCTTCCACGCGAAGATCAATCAAGCGGTCTTCCCAAACTTTGCCTGTCGATTTTCCCTTCACAACTAAAATTGCTGCAGATTGTTTACCGCGGATATCTCCTCCAACACTTTGCGCTGCTTCCAAAGCTGCAATCATTCTTTCGGCAAGCGGTCCTTCGGTGTTTTCAAATGCTTCCGACATTGCAGGCCAAACTTTGTCATTGAGCATCAGATTTGCCTGAACCGAATAATTATCGCCGACAATGTGTCCCGCGGCAGGAATACAATTCTTTCCTGTGTAAGCTGCAACGTTTCCGTTAACGTCTAATATTGCCAATTGTCTTACATCCCTTCCTTCATCCGTAGCGATGAGTGAATCGACAACCTCTTGTGCTGTCATTCCGCTTTTTAACATTTCCAACCCACGCGGACCGAACGATGGATTAACAAACGATTGAGTTGCAACAACACCAACGCCCGCTTCACCCCAGGTAACAATAGAACCGACGGAGAACCAGTGCGACTGAACCGCAACACCCATCTCACCCGTTACAGAATCCCTTGCCACAATGGAAAACGTATGAGCAAAAGGATTGGAATAAAAAGTGGTCTGGGAATATACCATAGTTGTTGTTCCTAAAAGTAATATGAAAATTAAAGAAAACTTTTTCATTTTAATTTCCTTTCTATATAGATTATTAAATAATAAGATAAACTCATAAATAGTATTTATCAACGTTTTGATGAAAATGCTCAATAAAATCATATGGTTTCTTTTTTATTGCAACATTATAAATACTTTTCCAAAACAGCTCTGTTTTAATATATATTAATAAAAAAGGAGACATAATTATGCTTAAAATAATTTTACTGTTTATATTATTGGTAGTTCAAAATATTGTACCGCAAATTATTAATAACAAATTGTATAATAAAACCCAGGATACCCACAATAATATTTTTTTTCATAAAGTTACTCACCCCAACAAACTTGAAAGCGAACTTACAGATAGCAATGTAACTTTAATTGGCAGATGGACAGAATCATTTTGTTATAGCGTTCAAGTTATATCAAATTATGCTTATGTGGCGGGTTGGGCAAGCGGATTAAGAATAATTGATATAAGCAATCCATATTCGCCTAATGAAATAAGTTACTTTGTACCTTCCGGTCTTTCATATGATGTATTCGTTTCAAACAATATTGCATATTTAGCTAACGAGCAGAATGGATTGCTGATTATAGATGTTAATAATCCCTCTTCTCCAACTTTAATGAGTTCATATTTTACTGGTTATTCATATGGAGTTTATGTTGTGGATACTTATGCATATATCGTTGGAAACAATGGTTTAGTAATCGTAGACGTTACTAATCCATTACAACCAACACTAATATCCAGTTATTATACTGGAGACTTTGGCGTTGATGTATTTGTATCGGGAAACTATGCCTATGTGGCGAGCAACTTGGCAGGAATGAGGATAATTGACATTAGTAATCCTGGTTCCCCCTCTGAAGTAGGTTTTTATAGTGATGGAAATCCCGCAGTTGGAATATATATTTCTGGCAATTATGCTTATTTAGCTAATTATTACGGTGGGTTAAAGATAATTGATATTAGTGATCCTTCTAACCCCTCAATGATAAGTCACATAAATACTCCTGATTTAGCATTAGGGGTATCCGTAGCTGAAAACTATGCATATCTTGCAAGC
>JAJRSV010000261.1 GCA_024278655.1 Bacteroidota bacterium
AATCGAAAAATTCCGGATTGTTTTTTACGTCTGTCTCTTTTACAATCTTCTTAATATTTTCGAAGCCGAGCAGCACAATTGCATAATCCGCTGAATATACCCTGCCCGGTAATCCGTTTAACGGAGAGTTTGCCGCACTCAGTATTTTAAGGAACAAACCATGATCTCTTCTGATTGCATTCGATAACTGTGTAACGTTAGCCCTGTTATCATTCAGGATGTATAAAACATTGCTCAACACATCAGGATCGACGGGCAGTTCATCAATTTGATTGATTAACTTTAATATTTTTTCCCTGCGGGAAATGTTGTTACTAACTTCGGTTCTCACTTATCACTTCCAATTTGTTTTTCAAAATTTTAACTACCTGTGAATGTATCTGCGATACTCTCGAAACGGTTATGTTAAGAACTTTTGCAATTTCCTTATAAGTAAGGTCCTCGAAATAATAAAGAGTAATAACCAAACGCGGTTTTTCATCCAACTGCTTAATCGCTGCAATCAGCAAATCCTTTTCTTCGTTTCTTTCAACCGTCTCTTCCGGCGATCTCTCATCGTTCGCAACAGTTTCGTACAGCAGGTATCCGTCTTCCTGGTCAACCGGCTGATTGAGCGAAACATTTGTGTAACCCGCCTGGTTATCGGCGGTTACCGCAAGCGAGCGCGGTTTTATCTGAAGCTTGCGCAGTTCGTCTATTATTTTTCCTCTTATTCTTTGTATTGCATACGTTTCGAATTTTGTTCCGTATTCCGGATCGTACCGGTCAATCGCTTCGCTTAATCCCTCAACCCCAAACTGGAAAAAGTCTCTCGTGTCGGTTACCTCGAGATTTACAAACTTCGACCGGTTAATCACGTAATAAATCAGGTTAGAATATTGCTTCATTATATTCTTCTTTAGTTCGGGAGTCGGCTTTGTTTTATATGCCTGCCACAGTTCGGAGTTAGTCATAAGCTATAAATTATTTTTTGTTGATTGATTTATTCCGTTTTTGCATCGATGATAGTTTTAATGTTTTAATAAACACCAAAGCAAATGAGCTTGCTAAAATTGACACAACAATAAAAACCACAACAGACCTCAGTATTACATCGGTTATCGGCATTCCTCTTTGTATGAAAAAGATTACCGAGAATAAAAATGACAATAAACCTATGCGTATAATTATTGCGTTCAAGTTAAACCCTCGTAAATATCGAAACAGAAAAGACAAAGATTATACCACCGGAAAGAAAGCGTAAAAGTATGATTATTAGCTGTATTGGCTTTATTTGGCAGTATTGGTTTTTAACGAGTGATTAATATTAGCCAGTTGGACGATTTCGGATAGAGTGCCTGCAAGTTTGCCGATTTGATTATACACAATTGATGAGCTGAACTCTTTGCATAAAAGATTTTGCGATGTAACGGACTGCCGGACAGCAGAATCAAAATTAATGTAACCCAGCATATTCAAATTTTCTTTTAAGAAATGTGTTGTAGCGGTGTTAAGATTATTGAACGTTGTTAATGCTTCCTCTTTGCTGCTGCATTTGTTAACAATTACCTGTTTCCGGATTTTCATTTTGTTTTGCTTAAGCATTTTTATAACCGCATACGCATCCATAACAGAGGTTGGTTCCGGTGTGGTAATTATGGTAATGAAACCTGAGTTGGAAAGAACCGCCAACTGTGCACTGCTTGTAATCTGACCGGTATCGATAAAAATAAAATCGTACTCAACCGATAATTTTTTAAGCTCGATAAAGAGTGAATCGATTTTTGATTTCGATATATTTTCGGGAATGCCTGAACCGGAGCTGCCGGGGATTAAATGAAAATTATTTTCAACTTCAATCCGTGTATTCTTTAATAAGCTTTTGCCGGCAAAGTAATCCGAAAGATTCCTCTTTGCAATTATGTTTAACAGAATATGAGCGTTAGCATAATTCAGATCAAGATCGACAAACAGAACTCTCTTTTCCTTTTTGTAAAGAAGATAAGCAAGATTAAGCGATACAAAAGTTTTACCCGCTCCCCCTTTGCCGGAAGTAAATGCAATTATTTTTTTACTTCCCTGTTGTCCGGGAATATTCTTTAATCCCTGAAGTTCAATTATTCTTTCTAACTGACCTGTCACTACGACAATCTCCCCGTATAAACTAACTTTGCAAGGTAATCGGAATCGGCGGAGATAATATCATCGGGAATTACCTGTCCGTTCGATAAAAACACAGCCGGCGATTTAATCTTACTCATCACGTTAAGCAAATTACCGAACACAACTCCTTCATCAATCTTGGTGAATATTAAAGATGAATAGTTGAACATCCTGAACTTTCCGGCAATATCGTAAAGTGTTTTTGTCGATGATGTTGAACTCATCACGAGGAAAGTCTCATCCACATTTGCACGTTTAAGAAATTCATTTGCTTTGTTAAGGAAATCTTCGTTGTTCTGGCTTCTGCCGGCAGTATCGATAAAGACAATATCTTTATCTTTGAATTCATTCATTATGTTTTTCATATCCTCCGGCTCGTACGCAACTAACATATCAATCTCGCTTACATCCGAAAATACTTTCAACTGGTCGATTGCGCCCAACCTGTATGTATCTATCGATATCAATCCCACATTCAGGTTATGAAGTATCTTCGATATGATTGCCAGCTTTGCTATACAGGTTGTTTTACCGACGCCGGTAGGTCCAACGAGCGAAACAACTTTCGGCTTGCCGCTTTTTGTTATGTTGAATTCTGTTGTTGGAATCATCGACGCTATTGCCGATAAAACATAATTATCGATATCCGCAGCACCGAGCAGATGATTGTACTTTTTTAACTGCAATATTATTTTTTTGATTATAGCTTTATCAATTTCCATATCAACCAAATTCCTGACTATCTCCGCAATCTTTTCGCTGTTATCTTTTTTTGAAGATTTGCTTTGATGCGTTCCGTCATTCTTTTTCACCGAATGAAGTTCGTTATCGATTTCATTCGATGACTGATAAACTTTTTGCTGTATCTTCCGCAGCTCGTCTTCAAAATTTTTCGGTAACGGTTCGTCCTCCTCAATCAAAGGAGCATCATCGATAACAACAGTTTCTTCAATACCCGCCGTAAGCTCGAACATTTTGCTAACGGGGTTGCCTTCGTTCTTCAATATTCTTGTAGCAAGAATAACAGCGTCATCCCCAAGGTCTTGTTTCATTCGCTCTGCTGCGCTTTTTAATGTTGGGGCAACGTATTTTTTAATTTGCATATTCCACCTCTACTTTGTCTATAAATTCCAATTCGATGTTAGAAGGAAGTTCGGAGAATGATAAGCAAACCATATCGGGGAAACTGGAATGAATTAACCGGAAAAGATACGGTCGTATTGTAGCCGATGTAATTATAATCGGCGGATAGCCGAACATCTTAAATTTCTCCGATACTTTTTCAAGCTGGTTTTTTAATTCATTTAAAAGCTCGGGACTTAAGCCGAGAGTTTGAATTGCCTCTTTCTGATTTTGCAATGCTTCGGTAATATTTCTTTCAAGCTCATCGCCAATTGCCGCAACGTGAATGATATTGTTATCGTCTTTGTAAAGTGCTGCGATTACATCACCCAAAGCATGACGCACATACTCGGTTAACACATCAACATTTTTCGTTACCTTCGAATAATCGATTAAAGCTTCCAGTATCTGAACGAGGTCTTTAATCGGGATATATTCCTTAAGTAAGTTTTGTAATATTTTTTGAATCGTACCGAGCGGAAGAACTTCGGGATTGATATCCTCAATAACTGCCGGATAATCTTTTTTGAGATTTTCAAGCAACTGTTTAACCGCCTGGCGCGAAAGAATTTTATCGAAGTTCTGTTTTATAGTTTCCTGCAAATGAGTTGACAGTACCGAAATTGCATCGACAACAGTGTAGCCGAGCATTTCCGCTTTCTCTTTTTCCGATTTCGGAATCCAGTAGCTCGGGAAACCGAATGCCGGGTCTTTCGTGGGAATGCCTTCCAGCGATTCGGTTGTTTCAACGCCGGGATTCATTGCAAGATATCTATCGGTATGAATCTCGTATGCGGCAACTAATATTCCTTTAATTTTTATCAGGTAACTGCTCGGTTCAATTTGTAAATTATCGCGCACTCTTACCGGTGGAATCAATACTCCGTATTCAAGTGCAATGTACTTTCTGGTTGAAGCAATTTTCTGGAAGAGATTGCCGCCTTCGTTTTCATCAACAAGACTAATTAATCCGTAGCCAATCTCAATTTCAATCGGGTCGACCTGCAGGTACTGTTCTATCTTTTCTTCCGCCGGTTCTTCCGATTGAATTTCTTCATCGGAAAGTTGTTCTTCATCTTTAATCTGACTTACAAAATACGAACCGGTAACCGAAGTTAAACCGATTATCAGGAAAGGAATCGTCGGCATTCCGGGTAGAAACCCGAACAGGATAGCAACCACACCCACAATACCCAAAACGCGGAAGTTACGCAGCAACTGACTCTTAACCTGCAAATCCAAAGCTGCTCCGGTACCGCTTCGGGTAATTACCAATCCTGCCGAAGTTGCAATTAATAACGCAGGAATTTGCGATACGAGACCGTCACCGATTGTAAGTATGGTATAAGTTTTTAACGACTCTGAAATAGTTAAGTTGTGTTGTGCCACTCCGATAATAATTCCGCCGATAATATTGATAACCGTTATCAACAAACCGGCTATTGCGTCACCTTTAACAAACTTGCTTGCACCGTCCATCGCTCCGTAAAACTCGGCTTCTTTACTTATTTCATCCCTTCGTGCACGAGCATCCGCTTCGGTAATTAAGCCGGCGTTTAAGTCCGCATCAATAGCCATCTGCTTGCCCGGCATTGCATCCAAAGTAAACCTCGCAGCCACTTCCGAAATTCTGCCGGAACCTTTTACAATTACTATGAATTGAATGATAACCAGAATTATGAATACAATAAATCCGACAACATAATTTCCGCCAACAACAAAAGTTCCGAACGATTCGATAACTTTACCGGCATAACCGTTAAGCAGTATTAATCTTGTTGAACTGATATTAAGCGATAAACGGAAGAGAGTTAATATTAACAGTAAACCCGGAAATATGGATATATCCAGCGGCTTTTTAATGTAGAGTGAAACAATAAATATAAGAATAGCCAGGGTAATGTTTATTGCCAGGAAAAAATCCAATACTGCCGAAGGCAGAGGCATAAGCATGAGTGCAAGCATAAACAGTAATGCAACTGCCAGGATAACGTCGGTATTTTTTCCGAGGAACTTCATGCGTTATACAATTCCTTTTTGCTTTTTGTTGTTCTTCAACCTGTAAATGTATGCGAGTATTTCGGCAACAGATTGATATAACTGCTGCGGAATAATATCACCTACATCGCAATACTTGTAAAGCGAACGGGCTAATTCCTTATCCTCGTGAATCGGCACGCCGTTTTCTTTTGCTATCGATTTTATTTTCTGAGCCAGTGTATCAACTCCTTTTGCAACAACCTTAGGAGCGGAATCATTTCCCATATCGTACTTAAGTGCTACTGCATAGTGCGTAGGGTTGGTTATTACAACATCTGCATCGGGAATGCTCTGCATCATCCTTCTCCGTGCAGTTTCGAGTTGAATTTTTCTGATGCGGCTTTTTACAACCGGGTCGCCTTCGGTTTGCTTGTTTTCTTCCTTTACCTCCTGCTTTGTCATCATCATATCTTTATTGAATTTGAATTTTTGATACGCAAAATCGAATATGGCTAAAACGGCAAACAACAATGCAACTTTCCAGACCAGACTGTAAGCAGCATCCAGCATATAGCTGACAATACTGAAAATACTGAAGCTTACGAGTTTTGAAGAGTCGTAAACATAATCGCTTAAAATAAAATAAACGAAGCTGCCGATGATGATAAGCTTTAAAAGAGATTTGGCTGCTTCAACAAACGAACGGGAAGAGAAGAATGTTTTTTTAATGCCTTTAAAAACATTCAGCTTGTTGAATTTAGGTTCGAGTGCTTTTGCACTAATTTTGAATCCTACCTGGGCAATACTTACACCTACAGCAATTACTACAATCGTTAAGGCAACAGGTGCCATAGTTAACAGATAGAAGTAAACCCCTTTATTTACGAGCAGCGAAATATTACCCAAGTTCACATAAAGAACATCCAGCGATTTAAATATCAATCTGGTTAAAGATGCAAACTGGTTGCTTATAAAATTTTGTATAAAGTACAGAAGCATCAAGCCGGTAGTAAAAATTACGAGCGAATTAATTTCCATACTGCGCGCAACTTCACCGCGTTCCCTGCTTTCCTCTAACTTTTTCGGCGTCGCTTTTTCGGTTTTTTCCTGTCCGTCAACTTCCGGCATAAGTTAACCCATCGCTTTTATTATTTCGAATAACTGCTGTTCGTAATTTTTAAGCAGGTCTTTTATAATGTAGATGTAAACAGGAGCTATGCCTGCAAGCATTAAAAAACCGAGTCCGATTTTTAACGGCTGTGTTACAAAGAAAACCTGCATCTGCGGAATTATTCTTGCAATAATTCCTTCCGCAATATGGATGAGGAAAAATGAAACCATTATCGGCGAAGCTATTTTTACCGCAATTATAAATACCGATGCAGAGTATTTTATAATCAAATCCATTACTCCGCTGTTAAGCGTAAATGCACCTATAGGAACCGAAACGAACGAGTAAGCTAAGCCCTCTATCACATAGTAATGACCGTTGATAAAAAGGAAGATGAGCATAGAACCGAAGTATAATATTTCGCCTATTGCATTACCGGCTAAACCTTCGGCAGGATTAAACATATCGGCAACCGCTATTCCCATATCAAACCCGATTAACGTGCCGCTGTACAGCACTCCGTAAAAAACGAAATTAAGCATGAACCCTAATACCAACCCGGTCAGGATTTCCTTAACCGCATTTATTATCAGGAAAGAAAATGTGAGTTCGACGGTAATGTTCGAAGTATTTATCGTAAGAAAAATTATATAAGCAACTATAAACGATAAGAATATTTTTACCAGTACCGGTAGCGCACGGTGTCCGTAAATCGGTCCCGCAACTATTGCACTGAATATTCTTAAAAATATCAGCAGCACGATTATAAAATCCGAAATCAGTATGTTCGTCATTTTACGATTGTTACGAATATTGTGAAGAACTTTACAGTCAGTGCAATAACTTTATCCAGCATCCACGGAAGAAAAAATATAATTGCCAGAGCAGTTACCAATATCTTCGGCACAAATGTTAAAGTCATTTCCTGGATGGACGTAGCCGCCTGGAATATCGAAATAATAACTCCTACTAAAAGCGATAAACCGAGCACGGGCAAAAGCACCATAAACGAAGTGTAAAATGCCTCGTTAAAAATTTCGATTACTAAACTCTCATTCATTACGAAAAACTCCTTACTAATGATCCTACAATTAAATTCCATCCGTCAACAAGGACGAAGAGAAGTATTTTAAAAGGCAGTGATATTAACATCGGCGGCAGCATCATCATTCCCATCGACATAAGAATACTCGAGATAATCATATCGACCATAACAAACGGGATGAAAAGAAAGAACCCGATAACAAAACCCGCCCTCAACTCGCTTAACGCAAAAGCGGGAACGAGTACATAAGTGGGTAAATCTTCGCGTGTGTCCGGTCGTTCCAAATTAGATAAACCGATGAACAATTCGAGGTCCTCATCTCTTACATTGCGGAACATAAATTCTCTTACCGGTTTTATCCCGGCATCGTAAGCTTCTTCAATCGATATGTTCCCTTCCATTAACGGCTTTAATGCTTCATCGTTAACCTTACTCCACGTTGGAGCCATTATAAAGAATGTTAAAAAGAGTGCTATTCCCGCAAGCAACTGGCTCGGCGGCATTTGCTGGGTTCCGAGTGCGCTTTTCAAAAAATGAAAAACGATTATCAACCTCAAATACGAAGTAGTCATTATCAATATGGAAGGAGCCAATGATAGAACGGTCATCAATAGCAGAATCTGAAGCGTAACCGATACATCTTCCGGCGAATCGGCGGTACCGATATCGATGCCTATTTTCGGGAACGGCAGCGTGGGGCTTTTCTGCTGGGCATAAGATGCTGCTGTCATAAACATTAAGAACACTACAACTGTTAACACGTAACGTCTGTTCATTTCATTCCAAGATTTTTCTTAAGCACCGATAAAAAACTTTCATTTTCGCTTTCGGGTATTTGCGGGATGTTCTCAGGCATATCGAGCTCTTTAAGCAGCGAAATTGAGTTTTCACTTACACCCAACACAAGCAGCTTGTCCTTTACCTGCACAACCGATATAAACTTTTTGGGCATTATCATTTTATTGCTTATTACGTTTATATCTAAAATCCGTGCTGCATTTTTTTTTGTTTTGAAAGAGTACTTGCGAAGGAAGTACAGCGAGGCATACAAAATTCCGATAATTAAAATAAGCGGCAGGAGTGCTTTTAATACATCGACGGCAGTCATATTAGATACTATCCAACCTTTTTCCGGTATCGATAAGATTTGTAATTCTTATGCCGAAGTGCTTATCGATAACAACAACTTCACCCTCGGCAATTTTTTTATTGTTGATATAGATATCAACCGGTTCGCTTGCCATTTTATCGAGTTCCAATACATAACCTCTTTCAAGTTCGAGAATATCTTTTACTTTCATCTGTGTTCTACCGAGCTCGATGTAAACATTCAACATAAGGTCTTGCAGGAGCGACAGCTTTTCGCCGCTTATGTTTTTGCCGCTGAGTAATGTTTCATCAAACTCTTCGAACTCAGCAGCAGCAGCTTTAACTTTTCCCGCATCCGCAACCGCCTGTTTTTTCATTTGTGCTACTTCGGGATTCCGACCTGCCGGATTTCTCATTCCGTCGTTAGTTTGATTTATATTTTCGGACATTACTGTTGCCTATAGATTGTTATTATTTGAAACTATTTTCTTTGTTATCTTAACCGCTTTATGATTATTAAGAATGCCCAGTCTTCCGTAGAAGAATTTTTTGTCCACTACTCTTACAATCTGTTCATCATCGATTTTTGTTTGCAGCTTTAACACGTCTCCTTTTTGAAGGCGCATCAGTTCGTTTACGGTTATTCTCGATTTACCGAGTTCTACGGTTACAGGTAAAAGTGTTTCCTGTAAATGAAGTGTGAGAAGCTCGCGTGAGGTTACCCCGTTATACTTTGCCGGACGAATAGACGATAACTTTTGAACCGATAATTTGGAAAGCACTGTATCGAATGCATAAGTGGCAAAGCAAATATTTATCGGATACGAGCGTTCGGCAATTGTAACTTCCATACCTATCAGCAGTACCGCTTCGCTTTGCGATGTGATTTGTGCAAAATCGATATCCGATTCGAAACGGTCTATCACAAAATCGAAATCGTCCACGGTTTGCCATGCTTTTTTCAAGTCGTCCATTAAATGGACAACTATATTTTCTATAATCTTTTGCTCAATAGGAGTAATTACTTTTGTTTCCTTTGTTCCGTTTCCCGAACCGCCTAACAGAAGTTCAACAAGTGTTAATGCAAAGTCGGTGCTTAGTTCAAGTATTCCTTTTATGTCGGTATCTTTCATTTCGAACGTGTATAAGCAGGCAGGATTTGGGACGGCAATTACATATTCCGAATAGTAAATCTGATCGACCGAAGTGACTTTAACATTAACCATCGTTTGCAGCTTCGATACGAGAAACGAACCGAAAGTATCGCACACCGATTCGTGAATGCTGCGTAAAATTTTTAATTGGTTTTTCGATATACGGTTCGGTAAACGGAAATCGTAAGGAATCGGCTCCTTTTCCGCCTTAAGATCCTTTTCGGTTTTCTTCATTAACCGTTCGACTTCTTTTTCCGATAATCCTTCGGACATAGCTATTGAATTATATATTTACTGAAATAAACTTTATTTACTTTAATCTTCGGTATCAGTTTTTTAAGATTTCCGGTAATCTCCGCTTTCAAAGTATCCCTGTACTGAACGTTGCTTAATTGTTCTATCGTTTTACTGGCAAGAGTGTTGATAATCATATCGCGCACGGGTATTTCTTTTTCCTCCATCGAAGAGTTACTAACTTCGTCGCCAAGGTCGAACCCCAACGATGTTAACATCAACCTTTTGCCCTGGGTATTTGCAGGATTAACTATTATGTCTTCAACCACGTAAACGTACTTACCGGTTTCGCCTGAACCCGAGCTTTCATCCGGCTCTTCGGTATCGGCGGTTTGCTCTACATTTACATTCCCGTTAATCTGAGCTGCACTCTCTTTCCATTTATTAAGCAGAATGTTTGCCGTTATAAAGTAAACAACAACCAACTGCAGCATAAAAAGAGGAATGCCGATTAATAACATCTTTAAATTTATTTTCGATTTACCCTCGGAAGGTTCCTTCTTTTCTTTTTTTTCTTTCGCCATGGTTTTTTATCTGTTTTTATTTGTTTAACACTTAATTCAATTGATATGCCATCAAAAAAGTTAGGAATTAATAAGATTAGAAAAGGAATTAAGGATTGCTCTGGCTATTATTATACAGTTGGTCGATAAAGTAAATCGGTAAGTTTATAAAGGAACAGGAGGTACCGCCTTAGCGGCACCTCCTATGGTTTGTTCGTAGAGGAGGCTAGTTAACGAACAAGATTTATGGTTTCCTGCAGAATAGTATCGGCAGTTGTAATAACACGCGTGTTCGCCTGGAAACCACGCTGTGCTATTATCATCTCGGTGAACTCCTGCGACAAGTCGACATTGGATTGCTCCAACGCGCCGGACTGCACAACGGTACCTGACTCAGCTCCGAGCGTTGATATTATTACATCACCGGAGTTCGGCTGTGCCGAGAACATATTCTCACCTTCACTTGCCAGACTCTCTACATTGGCAAAGTTAGCTACCATTAACTGGGCTAAAATTCTCGATGTTCCGTTTGAAAAAATACCCTGTATATTTCCGTACTGATCGATTTGAATATCGTTAAGCGTTGCGGATGTTGCACCGTCCTGGTTGATTGCCAGAAGTTTTGAGTTGGAAGAGGTTTGTGTTACACCCTCGAAACCGGTTCCGAAATTCAATGCAACGCTTAATGTATCGGCACCTCCAGACGGATCGAATGTTAAGTGCGGATCGCTGGGCGAAATGTTACCCGGACTGATCGAACCGTCGCTGTTGAATACGATGGTTCCGGTTAACGATTCTTCCTGTCCCGATGCGGTTTCGGTTCCGGGAACACTGGCAACATACATCCACTGGTTATCGCCAATCTTTGTAAACTTAACCGTAACCAGATGAGAGTTGCCCAGCGAATCGAAAACATTAATCGAACCGCTTACGATGTTCGGTTCCCTGTCGTCATCGGCTGATATACTTAAAGTTGTTGAGCTTGCGTTCTGTGTTGTCGATGTAGAATCAAAAACGAAATCCAGATTTTCACCGGCAATATTCACACGGTTATTTACTCCGTCGAACAAAGCTTTACTTGCATCGCTCATTACAAAGTTTCCGTTTCCGTCATCTACAAACTGAATCGGTGAAATTGTTCCCGTGCCAACCGATACCGGGGGATTAGATGAATCGAATACTTCCCAGCTAAGGTCATACTCGTTCGGGTTGGCGGTTTTGGTGTAGGTTAGTACTAAATTGTAAGCTTCACCGAATTCGTTGTAAACTGTTGTGTTAATCGAGAACGGTCCGGGAAGATCGGAATCGATATTACCTTTTTGAATTACGTTTTCGGTTCTTGTAAGAGCAGAATCACTTTCGAGGTTTCCGCCCCATTTAATTTGAGTTGTTGCAACAGCAGGAATTTTAAGGTTCGTATCGATAACTATATCTTCGAGATTATTTCCCGGAGGTATCTTTCCGTCTATTGCCAGTTTACCCTGAACAATAGCACCGTTCTGCGAGCTGACTAATCTTCCGTCCGAATCGAACTGGAACGAACCTGCACGTGTATAATAATTATTGCCGTTGTACTTAAGTATAAAAAGTCCGGGACCCTGCAAAGCCAAATCGGTTACAAGCCCGGTGCTTAAAAGCGAACCCTGCGTCCAGTTCCTGTCAATCGAATTTACTTTTACACCCAAACCAACCTGGAACGGATTTGTGCCGCCGTTCAGTTCGTTGGGTTTGCTTCCCGATTGAATAAACTGGTTTAACGCATCGCTGAAAAGAATTCTGGATTTTTTGAACCCGAGTGTGTTGACGTTAGCAATGTTGTTACCAACAATGTCTAACATTCTTTGGTGGTTCCGTAAACCGGAAAACCCGGTGAAAAGTGACATTGAAAGTGCCATCTTTGACCTCCTAAGGTTTAATTGTATTTAAAGTGATCCGGCGTCAGTCGGTCAGCCGGATCAAGAGCGTCCTTAATCGGTCCCGCTCTTTTGGTTAATTATCTTTTATGTAAAAACAACGCTGTCGATGTTTGTGAAAACTTTATCTGCATTTTCCGAAATATTCATCGCAGTAATAACAGTCCTGTTCGGAATATTTACGATGAATGCTTTATCGTTCATCATCACCAGCGATTCTTTTGCTCCTTTTGCCTCGGCTCTTTGCACGGCTAATTCCATTTTGCTTAATTCGTTTTCGTTCAGGTCGATGTTTCGTGCTTCGAGCCGTTTGAGTGCATGACCCGAAAATTTTATTTTCGATAATTCTTTCTGAAAAAGAATATCGAAACTGTTTGAAGAAGCTTTGCTCCTTTCGGGCAGCTTGTTTTCGTTTATAACCGGAACGAACGGAACTTTTATTCCGTTAACTTCAGCCATTGTTTAATCTCCCGGAATTATTATCCTCAACATCAAGAATTTCTAAAATATCAGACAACATATATTCGTTACCGTTTACAATTAAAGTGGTACCGTTTTCCGAAAATCTAACTCCGTCAATCTTTCCCCACTTAAACAACTGAACATCCATTTCTTCATCACTTCCGTTTTTTGCAATAACTTCGAAGGTATAAGTACCATCGGGTAATTCGTTACCGTTATTATCGGTAAAATCCCATAAAAGTTTATTGTCGCCAACTTCATCCGGCGGCGAATCGAATGTGCGAACGACATTTCCGTTCTCATCTTTTATGTTTATGGTAACGCTCGAAGCCGCTGCAGGCAACTGGTAACCCAACTCAATATTGCTTTGCCCGCTTTTGACAATCGTTGCACCGCCTAATTTTACACTCTTCCCAATTAGTGTGGCGGTTAATGTGTTGTTAATCGATTGAGCAAGGTAGTAGTTGCCGTCAATGCTAAGCTGAACCGCATCGTTTAAGTTGGTTAACTGCTCGAGTGAACTGAACTGCGCTAACTGGGATGCAAACTTCGTCCCGTCCATCGGGCTTAACGGATCCTGGTATTTTAACTGTGTAACGAGCAATTTCAGAAAGTCGTCTTTACCCATTACGTTATCCGGTTGGAAAGCTCCCGCCGGATTCTGGTTTACTGCATTTACTCCGTCAATCATAACTCCCTCCGCTATATTAAATAATCGTATGTATTATAACCCATCATCTTCGGAACCGATTCGTCTTCAATACTTTCAATAATATTATCACTTCTTACCGATGAATTTCTTTTCTTAGTATCCGATGATTTTTGCTGGCGCTGTTCTCCGCCAGCCAGCGATACGTAAACTTCCTTAAGCTGAGCTCCGCTTTGGTTTATTATATCTTTCAGTTGCTCTATACTTTGCGAAATCAGTTGCCTGGCAGCTTCGTTTTCCACTTCCATTTTCACAACAAGCTTATCGCGCATATAATTTACTTTCACTTTCATCTTTCCAAGTTCGGGCGGATTCAATTTTATCTCGATGCTGCCGTTCTCTCTTTTCTTTACCTGCTTCGATATTAAACCGATAACTTCCGCCTGATTAATCAGTTTAGGAGCCGGAGCTTTAATTTGAGTTTCGCTGCCCTGCGTTTGTGCAATTACATTTCCGTTAACATCCGTTTCACCGAGTATCTTATTGAACATCACTTCCTTTTCTTTACCGCTTACGGCTTTTCCGGAATTTGTTTTAACGAATTCGGTGTTCTGCTGTGTAGGGTTTTTAATCTCCGCTTTATTCTCTTTCGGTTTGTTTGAAGAAGGATTGTTCTGATTTTCCGTCGATTTACTTTCCTTCTGTTCCGGGACTCTGTTTTCTTCTTTAACTCCGTCCGGCTGTTTTAATATTTTCGATATCTTTTTCCTTAGCGATTCTATTTTGTAATTGCTTTGCAACAACTGCTTTACCGACGGATCGATTATTAATGGAGTTTGTGCCGGGTTGCTTTTAATCCGGTTCGAATAATTTTCAACCGACTTAAGTTTAATCGTGAAGCTGTTATCGTTAAGCTTTTCAATTTTCAGTTCTTCAATAATTTTATTTTTTAACGAGTTAATCGATTTACCCGTTATTTTATTATTGCTATCGCTCCCGCTAATACCCGGCTTGATTGAGTGGTTTCTTTTCGAAGCACTTTTTTCAGCCCCGTTTAATTGAGAAGGTGTTTTATCAATCTGTAAAGTTTTTGTTTCCGTTCTCTCAAACTTTTGATTAAAATTAAAATCAGATGTCTTTGTTTTAAACATTTCTTTCGAAACCGGCGACTCTTTAAGATTCAATGATATTTCCGATTCCTCCTTCAGCGCATTCATTATTTCTTCTATGTTCAGTCCGGTTAGTTTTATGCTTCCGGCGGTTTGCTTATTAATGCTTTCCGGAATATCATTTAACCTGAAGCTTTCGTTAAAACCCGGTTTGTTTTGAAGTTCTTCTTTTAAATTTTTTATCAGATTGATTAACGTTTGCTCATCAACCGGTTTTATCACAATCCCGGTTTGTTCATTACTGCCACCGGCAGGTTCATCAATACTTATCTCAAAATCATTCGTCGGTTTGATTGAACCGAAAAGTATATTTAAAAGAAAAGAAACATCCACCGCATCATTCTCTTCCGGTTTTACTTTACCGGGCATTACATCGTGCAGATTTATTTCGTTATTTAATTCACTATTTTCGTTCATATCAGATGATGGAAGACCAAAACCACCAAGCATTTCTGCAAAGCTTGTCCCCGGTTGTTCGGTTCCCGAATCAACCTTCAGCAAATCGGCAAACAAGTAGTTGGCGTTTTCAAAAGGATTATTGCCTTTCGATTGAACAGTTGAAATATTTGATGAAGGAATAAATAAAGGATTAAATTGCATCAGTTAATTTTCATTATTCTTGTTGCTGTTTCCGGATTCATCTCTGCTAAAATATCCGCTGCTTTTTTCTTCTTCATAGCGTAGATGATATCTCTGGCTATATTATCGGAATAATTCTGAATTATTTTAGCAGCTTTCCTCGAATCCATCGACGAATAAAGGTCTGCGGTTTTCTTCAACCACTTTTGATAATCGTTATTGTTTTCTTCGGAAGTATTTTGAGTTGTGTTTTGAACCGTGGTATTTACGTTATCCAAATTATTTTTCTTAATCTCTTCCAGTTCCGCTCTTAAAACATCAATGCTGTCTAACAGCTTCATTTTCTCCGCGGTCATTACGGTTTTTGTTTCGGGATTCTTCTCAATGCTTACAACCGGTGTTTCCGGATTTACAACGTTAACCGAATCGGAAACCATTAATTGCTGCTTGAGCGAATCGGCATTGAAATTTTGAGGAGGTGAAAAATCGAATTCGAATATATTGTTGAACTGAGAATTTAAAAATATCATTCCGCCGGTGGTAACTAAAAATGCAATTAAATAGGCAGCTATATAAATTATCTTTGCTTTCATCTTTTTACTCTCGCGAATTTCTGTATTGCTATTTCATCCAAATCTTTCATTTCTATTTTATTGATAAATTTATTGAATCGTTTCAGGTGCTTCTCTTCCAGCTTGTTAAACATCTTATGTTCCATGCTTTTCTGAATCAGTTCGTTCGTTTTATTTTCTTTTTCAATCAGCAGTTCATCAATTTTTTGCTGTAACTTTTCTATTTTCCGTTTGATATACAGTTCATAATCTTTTATGAATTTAACATCGGTCATTTTCTTTTTATTTACCGCATCGAGTTTTTGTTTATATAACTCCGCATACAAATCATCCTGTTCGGCTTTAAGCTTATTAATCTTCAGTTCAATCAGCGCCAGTTCTTTCTGTGCTTTCTTTTCAAGATTCTTTTTTACATTCTGAACCGATTTGAATTTAAACTTGAATGCAGCCATATTTTATATTATCGGTTGTTCGATGATTTCTTTTAAGTGAGTTACCGAATCTTCGTATAAAGATTTTTCATTCATATCCTGCTTCAGGTATTGCCTGAGATCATTAATTTTAGATAGAGCATGATCAATCTGCGGATTACTGCCTCGTACGTAGGCGCCTATGTTAATCAACTCCTCTGCTTCTTTGTATGTAGCCAGAATTTCATTAAATGCCATCGCACGTTTATAATGATCTTCGTCAACAATATCGGGCATAACCCTGCTCACACTTTGAAGTGTATCGATAGCGGGATACTGACCGCGGTTGGCTAACTTACGGTTCAGAACAATATGCCCGTCAAGAATCGATCTTACGGCATCGGCAATCGGTTCGTTCATATCATCGCCGTCAACCAGTACTGTATAAAATCCTGTAATCGATCCTCTTTCGATTATACCAGCACGTTCGAGAAGCTTGGGAAGAATTGCAAATACCGACGGTGTATATCCTTTTGTAGTTGGTGGTTCACCAATAGTTAAACCTACTTCGCGCTGAGCCATTGCAAACCTTGTAACCGAATCCATCATTAAAACAACATTCTTTCCCAGGTTGCGAAAGTATTCGGCAATAGTAGTTCCGATGTATGCTCCTTTCATTCTGATAAGTGCAGGCTTATCGCTTGTTGCAACAATTACAACCGATTTTTTCAATCCTTCTTCGCCAAGGTCTTTTTCGATAAACTCCCTTACTTCCCTGCCTCTTTCACCGATAAGCATAATTACGTTTACATCGGCGTTTGTGTTGCGGGCAATCATTCCGAGTGTTACACTCTTCCCAACACCGCTTCCGGCAAATATGCCGACTCTTTGTCCCTTGCCGATTGTAAGTAACCCGTCTATTGCTCTTACACCTGTTTGAAGCGGCTCGGTAATTCTTTTCCGTTCGAGCGGGTTCGGCGGGTCGGCATAAATATCCATTTCCGTTTCCGATTCGATTCTCCCTTTTCCGTCAATCGGATTGCCCAAACCGTCCAGCACTCTTCCCAAAAGCTGACTGCTTAATCCTATCCGGAAACTTTTTCGTGTAGCTATTATTTCGCAGGCGGGTGATATTTTCTGCACTTCGCCCAATGCAATTGAAAGGACTTTCCCGTCTTTAAACCCAACCACTTCCGATTCGCAAACTTCCGTTCCGGTACGGTCAACAATTTTACAGATTTCACCGAGAGCAACATTCGGTCCGGTCGAAACAATTACCAACCCTATCACATCAGACACTTTACCATTCAGCTTTATTGTGTCGCTGTTTTGAATAACGGAACGGTAACGTTTAATATATTTTTCGGCGGTTATCATTTTGCTATTGCTTCTTCGAGGCGCTTTTTCAATTCATCCAACTGTGTAGAAATTCTTGCATCAACGTTGCCAATCTCGGTTTCTACAAAGCATCCCCCTTTTTCAATGCTTTGGTCCGGTTCGAATTTTATTTTCGACAGGTTACCGCTTTGCAAAATATCACTGCTGTTTTCGTTTATTAGTTTTAAATCGTCAGGATTAAGTTTAACAACTATATTGTTCGAACCGATAACTTTCTTTAATGAATCTTCGAGCGTTTGCTTAATAATACTCTTGTTGGATAATTCCGATTTAATAATTTTCTCCGAAATGGCAAACGCCAACTCGAGAACAAGCGGTTCAAACAGTTTATCGTAATCGTTTAATTTTTCATTCACTTCTCTTATAACTGAACCAAACTTTTCGGTAAGTTCTTTTTGCTTTGCCTCGAACTCTTTCAGTAATTCTTCTTTTGCACTTTCCCTGCCTTCGTTAAACCCGCGGTCGTAATAGTTTTGCAGGTTTGTTTGAATATAATCTTCTTCCTTTTGCTCCTCCGATTGAATATCATCGAACAGCGGGTTTTGTATTCTTACCTTTATCTTTTTTGTGTTACCGTTCAACCGGAGAATATCAGACATATACTTCCTCGGAATTTCCTCTTGCGTTAAGAACAATTTCGCCCGCTTCCTCGAGCGATTTAATTACTTTTATAACTTTTGCCTGTGCGGCTTCAACCTCCTTAAGTTTCACCATTCCCATATATTCCAATTCCTCTCTCAACAAATCAGCCGCACGCTCAGACATGTTGCTGAATATTTTTTCCCTCAAACTCTCATCCGCCGTCTTAAGCGATAACGCCAGGTCTTTCCTTTCAACCTGCCGTAGTATTTTCTGAATATCTTTATCCTGTATGTTCATTATATCTTCGAACATAAACATCAGGCGCTTTACTTCCTGCGCAATATCTTCATCCTTCTCCTCAATTTTCTTAAGTACTTCTTTACTCATTGCAACCGTTGTTCTGTTAAGAATGGTTGCCAGGGTTTTCGTTCCGTCCACTTTACTTACCGATTGACTCATACTCAATCCGGCGAGTTCATCGACCACCTTTTCGACCTGCTGTAAAGTTTGCGGCGATATCTTTCCCAACGTGGCAATTCTGTATGCAACATCGGTGCGCATATCTTCGGGAAGCTCTTCGAGTACATCGGCAGTTTGGTCGGGGTTGAGCCATGCAAGAATAAGTGCGATTGTTTGCGGATGTTCCTTGCTAAGAAAATTTACAAGCTGTGTCGAGTCAGCTTTTTTAAGTACATCAAATCCTCTTAACGTTGTAAGATTCTCTACTTTTTCAACCACTTCAACGGCTTTGTTTAATCCGAAAGATTTTTCGAGAATGGCTTTTGCATATTCCAAACCGCCTTCAAGCAAATACTCGCGAGCGGTAACCATGTGATAAAAATCTTCGAGCACCTTCTCTATCTGATTGGAAGGAATATTTTTAAGCTTCGAAATTTCGGTTGCAATTGCTTCCACTTCATCAACATCAAGATTTTTAAACACCAGCGATGCCGTTTCAACATCGAGCGCAATCATTAACAGTGCGGCTTTCTGCCTTCCGGTTAATTTCAGATCTTTTGTGCCTTTACCATTAGTTTTATTACTTGAACTCATCTTCGTGTAACCATGTATTAATTAATCTTGCTGCATCTTCGGGGTTTTTCGAAACGTAAGAGCTTATCTTTTCCTGCTGTGCTTTTTTAATCATTGCTTCATCGGTAAATTCATCTTCCAAATCTCCGGGTACGATAATGTTTTTAACCTTGTTGAAATTCATGCTCGGCGGCGCCTGCCTGTCGAATGTATCGACTACCGGACGATTAAACTGCGGTACGGTTTCTTCCTTTAACTCACCTTCGGCAATCAACAGTTTTTCGGTTTTAAGTTTGTTCATAATACTCTTCAGTATAAAAATGGAAAGTATTATAGCCACGAGTATTATTATTAAATCGATTATCCTGTTCATATCGTCCGAGACGGGTGTTTCGCTTAACTCCAGGTCTTTAATCTCTTTGGTTTCGAAAGGAATGTTTACAATCGAAATCCGGTCGCCTCTTTCGGGGTTTATACCAACAGCGTTTTTAATTATATCTTCTAATTTTTTCATCTGTTCGGGCGGACGCGGTTCATAAACCACCTCGGTTGCGTCTCCATTTTTCACTTCTTTGCGAACATCGTTAACTACAACGGCAACACTTAAACGGTTTATGGTTCCGGTGCCCGAAATAACACGCTGCACGGTTTTGTTTATTTCGTAATTAACGGTATTCGTCTGGCTCGATTCAACAGTCGAATCGCTTGCGGTTAAACCGGAATTTTCGCTTTTCGTAATCTGTTCGCTTATTGCCACCTGCGATTCCGGGTCGTAAGTTTCCATCGTCTTTTCAATCTGGTCGAAGTTAAAATCGGCATTAACCTGCACGGTTGAATTGCCGAACCCGATTACCTGGTCTAAAATGGATTGCACTTTTGTAGAAAGGTAGCGCTCAACCGATTGCTTGATTTCGTATTGTTTAGTGTTTATAGCCGAGTTCTCATCGTCATCCATCTTTTGCGAAAGAAGTCTGCCCTGCGTATCGATTAATGTTACGTTCTGCTTCGAAAGTCCTTCAACACTGTTGGCAACCAAATTTAAAATTGCATTTATATTGTTACGGTTTAACGAATAACCGTTTGCAAGCTTTACAACCACAGAAGCTTTAGGCGATTTTTCTTCGCCGCGAAAGATTGTTCTTTCGGGCAGTACGATTAATACCCTGGCGCCCTCAATACCTTCCTGCTGGATTATCGTACGCGCAAGTTCCCCTTCGAGTGCCCGCTTGAAATTTAACCTTTGCATAAACTCCGACATACCCATCGTACTCTTATCAAAAATCTCGTAGCCGGTTACACCGCTGTTCGGAATTCCTTTTCCCGCTAACGATAATCTTACTTCGTACAACTTGTTTTTGGGAATTTTTATCGTGGTTCCGTTGTCTGTTATTTCATAGGAGATTTTTTCGGTGTTGAGATAGCTTATTACTTTCGATGCATCCGTTTCCGAAAGCTTTGAGTAAAGAACCGAATAGTTCGGTTCGTTAAGAAAAACGAACATCGTCCCGAAGATTATTATCGACAGCATTAATGCCGAGATAATTATTATCTTTTGTTTGGGACTGAACTTATTAAATAGTTTTATTACTTGCTGAAGAGCAGAATTATCCATATTTAAATCGGCATTCTGATTAATTCTTTATACATATCTATACTTTTATTGCGTATTTCCATCAACAGCTCGAGGTTTGTTTTTGCTTTCTCGCCTGCAATCATTACTTCGTGCAACTGAACATCACCGCCATTAATGAACTCGGTAACAAGTTTGCCTGCTTCAAGCTGGCTGCTGTTTACTTCTTTAATGAATCCTGTTAATAAATTATCAAACCCCGGCTTTACCGGTTTGTTGTTAGTCTCGTTTAATAAAGGATTGGAAATAATACCGTTGGTTATTCCGATTTTCATATCATCCTCTTCTGTCTATTTTAGAACCTAAGTGAACACCGGACATCTTTCCGGTTTTACTGTAAAAGTGGTATTCCATTATTTCGCTTTTATTTTCCGGATACATTCCGGCAAAAAACCGTTTCTCTTTTTTAGATAAATCCACCTGGAATTTCCTGTTTATATTCCGAACCGTTCCCGGTAAAATTTTAACTGCCGGATTCGCAGAAACTTTCATCGGTTAAATCTCCAAAGTATCTTTTATTATTTGCTTTGATGAATTTAATGCCGTTAAATTGGCTTCGTAACTTCTTGTTGCTGCAATCATATCAACCATTTCGGTAACAATATTTACATTCGACATTTTCACATAGCCGTTCTCATCGGCATTCGGATGTTCGGGCATATAAACAACTTCGCCTTCCGAAGCGTCGGTAATTTCTTTAAACTCAAGACCCGCCTGCTGTTTTGTTAGCGGCTCGGTTTTTACCGGCTGCATAAAATGATTTCTTTCTGTAGTTCTTAACTTTAATGTGCCCCGGTCATTCATTAATGCTTTTGAAAAAGGATCCTGTTTCTGTTTTACAATCAGAGTTTTTCTTTGATACGGCTGCCCGTTTACATCTCTAACGGTATTGGCTTTTGCAATGTTCTCCGCAATCAAATTCATTTTTTTACGCTGGATGCTTAAACCCAACGCGCTTATATTAAAGCCGGATAACTTTCCGCCTATCTTCATTACCGACCTCCTCTGATAACTTCCTGAATTGTCTTAAAGTACTCGGATACTTTTCTCGAAGTGAATTTGTAGAGTAAAGTTGTTTCCGCCAGCTCCGACATCTCTTTGTCGATGTCAACATTATTTACTCCCGATATTGCTTCGTCTTTATCATCAACAACAATCCGGTAATCGCCAACTTCATTACCCGGGTTAACCGCACCGAAATGTTTCTTTTCGGTTGCCCTTAATTTTCCTTTCAGAGTTTCATTCATCACATTCTGAAAAGCCACATCTTCACGCTTATAATTTTCGGTGCCTACGTTTGCAATATTTTTACTTATCACATCCTTCTTAAGGACAAGATAATTCATATAGTTTTCTAATAATTTAATCGGTGCTGACATATTTCCTTTTGATTGCTTTTTTCTTTAACAGAATTTCATTCAAAACATTTTGCTATGAATAATCCAATAAAATTGATTTTGTTCTGCCGCATGCACAGACGAATTTAATTTCCTGAATATTATCGCTCGCATCTTTCTTAAGGAATATCGTTACATCGTCTTCGCTGTTTTCCTCAACGGTTAATTTCGACTTACCGACAATCTGAACCTGAGTTGCTTTTATAACGTTACTCCTTGAACTGCTTACGGGTGCAATTTCTTCGTAAATCGGTTCTAAGAATTCATCATCCATTTTTATATTTCATTTTTATTTCATTTAAATATTTTACTTCGCCCTGAAAGATGTCGTTTACATTTAAGACAAATTCAATGCCGAATGGAATAAGAGAAACTATGCAGGATTTTAAATGATTTTTAAAGTGAAGTGTTTAATATTAACCAGATGCGGAATTTTATCAGTTTAAACTGATGCCCGGTTCAAAACTATTCTTTTAATTCTTGTAATAATTTAATCGGAATTATTGCAGCACAGACCTGCCCGCGGCAAGTCTGCGCTACTTTTGGGTCAGTTCGATGAATGATAAATCAAATATCCGTAATTAACCGTTACAAGCTTAAACTAAAATTATTTTGTCGGGTCTATTTTAACCTCAACCCTTATGGGCTGTTTTATCTCTTCCAGTTTTTCCCACGAACGTATTGCCATTAAACTCGTCTTTGTAAGAACCGTATTAGGATCTACCAGTTTAATTCCGGATAAGGTTTGAATTGTTTGTAATACCAGCATGCCGGGCATTAAGTCCTGCGAATAAACCATTAGTTCCTTTGTCTTTAACTCCTTGGCTTCCGAGAATTTGGCAATGATTAGTTTCAGCAGCTCAACATCATACTTTGATGTATGATTAGCCATCGATCTTAAAATTTCAATGTCTTTAAAATGAGGCGACCGTCTCTTATCGAGGTCGATAAATATTTTAAGCAGCCGTGCACCCAACGGTAAATCCTTGCCGCTCACATTAACATTTTCGGGCGAACCGTTCCCGTCGAAATCCTTTCTCGATAGTTGTATTATTTTTGCCGGACCTTCGAAGCCCGGAATTCTTTCGAGCAACTGTGCTGCCAACAGGTGATGGTTTTTACAAACGGAGAA
>JAJRSV010000262.1 GCA_024278655.1 Bacteroidota bacterium
AATCCTTGTTTTCTCAACTTCCATTCGCCCGGTCTGAAGCTGAGTCCACTCAAGCAGGTTATTTAAAAAGTTATAAACCTTTTTTGTTGAATTGTAAATATTCGAAACGGATTCTTTTATTTCTTCCTTAGACATTTCGTCGAAATAATGTATGGTATATTCGGCTGTACCGAGCAGTGCATTAAAAGGACTTCGTAAATCGTGAGAGATAATAGAGAAAAATTTGTCTTTCGATTTGTTCAACTCTTTCAGCTCCTCGGCGTACTTTGCAAGCTTTACTTCCGCTTTTTTCCTTTGAGTTATATCGTACAACTGACCGATAAAATAAAGAACCTTGCCATTCTCATCTCTTATGGGTGTAACGGTTATCAGACCCCAAAACGCCTCGCCGTTTTTCCTGATATATTTTTTTTCGTACTGTTTGCTCGATAAGTTTACATCATCGCGGAACTCGTTTAAAATATTGATTGAACGATCAACCTCGGAGGGATGCGAAAGGTCTAACAAGCTTAATCCTTTCATTTCTTCCTGCGTATAGCCGAAGATATCGGCAAACGATTTATTCACCTGAAGAAAATATCCTTTGGGTGCAACGATAGACATTCCGATGCCGGAGTTTTCGAAAATAGTGCGAAATCTTTCTTCACTCTCTTTTAATGCAAGCTCCGACTGCTTCCTCTCGGTAATGTCTGTAGAAGCACCTATCAGCTTGGTTCCGCCGGCTGTTTCATCTTCAACAATTTTACCCTGGTTAAGAATCCATCTTACCGTTCCGTCTTTTCTGATAATCCTGCATTCGAAGTCGAGTTTTCTGATTTTACCACTCTTTACTTTTTCTATCAGTTTCAGGGCAGCGTTCAAATCGTCGGGATGAATAATCTTCAACCATTCTTCGAAGTTGTTGCCCAACTCTTTAACAGTATAACCCGATAAAGTTGTTTCTATGTTATCGGCAATAAACCTCATCTTGTCTATCCATATTTCCCATACCACCGCTTTCCCCGCTTCAACTGCACGTTCGTAACGCCGCTTTGCTTCGATAAGTTCGTTTGCAAGCTTGCTTTTATACAATGCAATTTCTATCGCACGCTGAAGTTCTTTTTCATCAAACGGTTTAATTAAATAACCGAACGGCTCGGTAGCTTTTGCACGTTGAAATGTTTCGTCATCGGAATATGATGTGAGATAAATTACGGGAAGGTTTTTATGCTTTCTTATTTCCTCAGCCGCTTTGATGCCGTCTATTTCGCCTTTGAGCTTAATATCCATCAGCACAAGATCGGGTGATTTTGTTTTTGCAGCATGAATTGCTTCTTCGCCTGTTATAGCCGTTTCGACAACATTATAGCCAAGCTTGGTTAACTTGTTCTCCAAACTTTTTGCTACTATAACTTCGTCTTCAACAATTAGTATGTTCGGGTCGGGCATCGTTAGCTTCTTTCTGCTTACTTGTTTCAATTTTCATTTAATAAATATACCGGCTTGGGGAAAACAATTTCAACCGATGTACCGTTCACACCGGAAAATGTTATCTTTCCTTCGAGCTGTTTTACGAACAAATTAACAAGTTTTAGTCCGAGTGTTGATGAATCATTCAAATTCATATCGAGCGGTATTCCTATGCCGTTATCTTTAACCGATAAGATTAAATTGTTTTCATCTTTTTCTTTTAAATAGATGGTTATCCGTCTATCGTCTGATTTTTCTGTAAAAGCATGCTTAATAGAATTCGAGACCAATTCATTTATAATCATACCGCAAGGAATAGCAGTATCGAGTGTGAGAAGAAATTCGGTTACATCGCTGCTCATCGTAATCCGGTTCGAATCTGTTTTGTAAACAGAGTAGAGGTAATCGATTAAATTTTGCAGGTACTCGTTCGCTTTTATTTTCGAAAGGTCTTTAGACTTGTACAGCTTTTCGTGAATCAGAGCCATGGCAGTAACACGGTTCAAACTGCTCTTTAATATTTCTTTTGTCCGGTTATCTTCAACAGCGTCTATTTGTAAATCGAGGAGACTGATGATGGTTTGCAAATTGTTTTTAACACGATGATGAATTTCCTTTAATAATATTTCCTTCTCTTCAAGAGAACGTTTCAGTTGATTATCGGCTTTTATTCTTTCGGTTAAATCGAGCACGGTCGAAATCATAAGATTCTGTTCGTAGAGAGGAATGATTTTGGTCGATATTATTTTGGTTTGCCCGTCTTTGGTTTTTATTTCGATATCGTTCCAGTACATATTCACATCAATTTTATTTTCCAGATTATTTTTAATCTCATTCATTATCTGTCTCTTCTGGAAATCATTAGTATAGACTTTCTTATAAACCGATTGAATATCGGGCAAGTCTTCATTATCCCAGCCGTAAATCTTTTTCAACTCATCATTAATAAATGTAAATTTACCGGAGCGTATCTCGTTAACCGATAACCCCATCGGCAGGTTTTTAAGAATCGTTTCGATAAATTCGGTTCTTTGCTTAAGTGTTTGCTCGGTTTGTTTCATTTCGTGTATGTCTCTTCCCGAACCGATTATTGCAATAATATTACCTTCGTCGTCAACAATTGCTTTATCGGACCATGCAAGCCATCTCCAGCCCTTAACGGTCATTGCTCGCTGCTCAACGTAGCACGTGTGAGGCGGCTTTTTAAGATCTTCCATTGCATCGGCGGTTCTTTGCCTGTCTTCCTCGTGAACAAGCGGCATAAACGGTTTGCCCAAAAGTTCCCCTTCCGACTTTCCAAACAGTTTGCAATATGATGGGCTTACAAACATAAGCCGACCTTCAGGGTCTACTTTTACTATCAGGTCGGATGTGTTCTCCAAAATCATACGGTAATTACGTTCGCTTTCCTCAAGCGCTTTCCGGGCTTCTACTTTATCCGTAATGTCAAGAATAAAACCCTGCGCCGCCGGCTTACCTTCGTATTCAATTCGTTGCGCATAAATTTCCATTACTCTTAGTTTATTATCATTCCCTAAAACTCTAAACTGGTAATGCTGCGGCGCATCGAGTCCGAGCAAACGTTTGCTAAGGTTTCCCAGCACTAACTTCCGGTCGTCGGGATGAAGAACCATTTCAATATCCTCGGGGGTAAACGAAAGCAGCTTCTCAACAGAATAGCCGGTCATCTTTGCAAAAGCTTCGTTCGCGTAAACGATTCTAAAGTCCTGAAGTATTATTATTCCCTGAAGCGATTTTTCTACAAGCTCGCGGTATTTGTGCTCCGATTTAATAAGTGCATCATCGGCTTTTATAACATCGGTAACATTTCGCCCGAAACACACATAGTAGCCGGCATCCGATTCTTCATCCCGAATGCGAAAGAATGATGTGTTTATTATAAGCTTGTCGCCGTTTTTATTATGGCAAATTACTTCGCCTTTAAAGCGCCCTTTTTGTTTTAAGCTATTAAGAATTTTCCGAAACTGTTCTTCCCCCATATGAATTGCAGGGGTTTTACCAATCAATTCCGAATCGGTAAATCCATAAAGATTTTTGTGCGCAGGGTTTTGTATAAGATATTTCCCTTCGGAATCTATTACTCCTATTGCATCGCCGGAGTTGGTAAAAATTTCTTTATAAAGACCGAAATTATTATTTAAAGATGATTCCGGTTTATTTTTTATGGTGTCGTTCATTATTTCGATGTATAATTATAGAAGTTTCCTTTTTACAATTCACAAGTTATTAGCAGCAGGTACAAAACACAACATTCGTACCTTTTTCAGGCAAGAGTTTCTTTCATTTTACTTTCCATTCCGGCTAATCCCTGTAATCCACCTGTATGAAGAGCAATAACCGTTTCATTTTCCTTTATTTCGTCCCGTTTTATCAGGTCATAAATTGCAAAGAGCATCTTACCGGTATAAATCGGTTCGATTGGAGTATCGTTTATTTCTACGAACCGCTTTACGAATTCAACAAGCTCTTTATTGATCTTAGCGTATCCTCCGAAGTGATAATCCAGTAGTATTTCCCAATTATCTCTCTCGGCATTACCGGTACTGTTAAGCAGTTCTTTTACCGAATCGGCTAAAAAGCCGCCACCTTTAAGAACCGAAACTCCCGTTGCTCTTGCTTTTCCGTTTAGCCCCGCAATCAATCCGGCAATCGTTCCGCCTGTACCGCATGCACAAAAAATCCTGTCGAACTTAACCTTGACTGAATTAATGATTTCACCCGCACCTTTTACTGCAAGATGATTTGTTCCGCCTTCGGGAATCAAATAAAACGAGCCGAACTTTTTATGAAGCTCATCAATAAATTTCTCATCGGTTTTATTGCGATATGTTTTTCTATCAACGTAATGAATTTCCATCCCGCATTCCGTTGCAAAAGATAAAGTAGGATTCAACGGCAGATGTTCTTCGCCTCGTATAATTCCAATGGTCTTTAAGCCGAACAGCTTACCTGCAGAAGCGGTTGCATAAATATGATTTGAATATGCACCGCCGAAAGTAAGAAGTGTGGTGTGTCCTGCTTTTTTTGCTTCAAGCAGATTGTATTTTAACTTATGCCATTTGTTACCCGATAGTTCGGGATGATTTAAGTCTTCGCGCTTCATGTAAAGGTTTATTCCGCGTTCGGTTATAAAAGTATCGTTAACTTTCTGCAGCGGTGTGTTCTTGTTAACAAACGGCGGGTTTAATATGGCTTCTTCGTTAATCAAATAATTATTTAATGTTGATTTTTTTTAGTAGTATTTATTTAATAATTTTTCATCAATCTAAAATAACTATCCGAATGTTTAATAATCCAATTAAATTTATATGAGCGAAAAAGAGATTGAACAATTAAAAGATGATTTCCGGAAGAGTAGTCATTCCAAATTTATATCTTTCGAAAAAATTTTAAAACAGATTGAAATTTTTGAAAGAGGAATTCCCTATTTAAAGTTAAACAGACCTGCCATAATCGGTGACGGTATAAAATCAATCCCGGAAGATAAGCATCAACGGCTAATCGATAAATTTAAAGATGCTGTTAATGCCGGACGAATAATGAAGTTCGTTCCGGCATCCGGTGCTGCAACGCGTATGTTCAAAAAGCTGCAGGCAATTTTTACAAAAACCGAAGAGGTTACAAAAGATTCTCTTCGGAAATTACTTAATGAAAAAGATGAGGATGCAATTGCAGTTGATGAATTTGTTTCAAACATAAAGCGCTTTGCATTCTTTAATGAACTTAAAGATAAAATGGCTACTGACGGATATGATATTGAAAAACTACTTGAAGCAGGAAATTATTCTGAAATAATAAAGTACACATTAGAACCGAAAGGACTTAACTACGCCAATCAGCCGAAGGGTAGTATTAAGTTTCATTACTATCCCGATGGTGCGCACACGGCTTTTGAAGAGCATCTGATCGAAGCAATAAATTATGCTGCTGACGAAAATAAAAGAGCAAAGGTGCACTTTACAATTTCTCCCGAGCACAGAGAGCTTGCTCAAGAGATAATTAACAGTGCTGTTGAAAAGCACGGAACCAACGGTTATTCAATCGAAGTTACATATTCATATCAGAAACCTTCCACCGATACAATTGCAGTAACAATTGATAACAAACCGTTTAAGGATAGCGACGGCAAGCTTGTTTTCCGTCCCGCAGGACATGGAGCGCTGCTTGAGAATCTGAACGATTTGAAAGCGGATATCATTTTCATTAAAAATATAGATAACCTCGTCCCCGATCATTTGCGTGAAGAAACTTACAAATACAAAAAAATTCTTGCCGGATATTTGATTGAGTTACAATCGAAAATCTATTCTTACTTAAGAGAGCTTGAGCAAAGTTCGATTGAAGATTCATTGATAAATGAAATTTACCGATTCGCTTCAAGCGAGTTATCTGTTCATTTTAAAGATGAATTTACCGCTTTGGGAAAAGAAGAAAAGCAGAGAATTCTTTTTGAAAAACTAAACCGACCGATAAGAGTATGCGGTATGGTAAAGAACGAGGGACATGCAGGCGGCGGACCGTTTTGGGTTGAGGACAAAGACGGAAACATCTCACTTCAGATAGTAGAGAAATCACAGATAGATTTGAATGATGCCGGACAGAAAAAGATACTTGAATCGTCAACGCATTTTAATCCCGTTGATTTGGTTTGCGGCGTGCGTGATTATAAAGGAAATCCGTTTAATTTATTAGATTACACAAATCCCGATTCGGGACTTATCACAATAAAATCGAAAGACGGAAGAGAATTAAAAGCGTTAGAATTACCGGGACTTTGGAACGGCAGCATGGCAAAGTGGATTACCGTTTTCGTAGAAGTGCCGAAGATAACATTCAACCCCGTTAAAGAAATAAACGACCTGCTGAAGAAAGAACATCAGCCGGAAGGTTAATTTTTTTCATTAGTCCCTATGAGACTTTTCATTGCTCGGGTAGTTTTCTCGCCACTTCATCGAGAGGGAAATATATACCAACAAAGTATTTATTATTCCCATCGGGACAATTGGGCTATGATAAATCGTTCAAAGTGCCGGTTACTTTAAGTTTAGCTTCTGCTTAATAAAGTGACCGGCACACTCTGCTTACTTCATTAAAATAAGTTTCTTAACCGCTGTGAACTTACCTGCTGTGAGTTTGTAAATATATACTCCGCTTGGCAGGTTGGCTGCATTAAATTCAACCGTATAACTTCCTGCGGGTTTGTTTTCATTCACCAAAACAGCTACTTCCCTGCCTAATATATCATATACTTTTAATGTTACGTGTCCGCTCTCTTTAATTGAATAATTTATTTTTGTCGTTGGATTGAAGGGATTGGGATAGTTTTGACTTAAAAAATAATCTTCCGGTATTTCTTCTTTTTCCACATAAGTTGCACCGGAATCATTAATTGCAATTAACGTCTGGAATTGTCCGGTTCTTAATGATATATCGTGAACACCTAAATATAATGTACCATCTTTAGCAATTGCACCGGTGTTATCCACCTGTTGAAAAATAAAAGTTAGAGGTAATTTCCATTTTAGTTCACCTTCGCTCGAAATTGCATAATAATAGTAGCCCATAGTCGAACCAACGTATACAGTTCCATCTGCATCGCATATTAAAGGCTGGGTAAAATCATCACCCTCAACATAATTAAAAATATGCTTCCATCTTAATGCGCCATCATATCTTAATGATATCAGAGCATAATAAGTTGGGCAACAGGTTGAGTCTATAATAATCGAATAAATATTTCCCTCCCTGTCTATTGTTGGTGTAGAATAAAGATCAATTGATCCGCCTTGTAAAAACAGAAATTGCCATCTAACGCTTCCATCTGGTTTTAATGAAAATATATATTGCGGATCTTGATTCGGAATAAAATATATGTTACCATCGGAATCAACCATAGGTGCCTGCACAATTCTACCGCAGCTAAATTTCCATTTTATCGATCCATCAAGGTTCAATGCGAACAAATTGGAATCAACACCTGCTATATAAATTGTTTCACCGTCAGGTGAAAAAACTGGCGATCTGAATGCAAAACCATTATCAATCATAATGTGCCAGTTTACTGTTCCATTCCGTTTAAATGAATATAATTCACCCTTATTGGGGTCGTTTGGATTATATATGAAATTTGTAATATATATATTGCCCTGCAAATCAATATTTGGGGTAACATTTGAGACGATTTCCCCTGATGTTTGATATCTCCACTTTAATGTTCCATCCGGATTGAGTGCATAAAAGTATTTATCTCTTCCTCCAAAATATATTGTGTTGCTCGAATCTATTAAAATACCTGACTGGGGTGGACGACTGGTATTAGTATCAAAAACCCATCGCTGTTGACCATTGTGGTCAAAACAATAGAACTTATCGGAAGCAACATAATATGAACCGAAATAGATGTTGCCGCTATCACCTATTACAGGACCAGAAAATATTCCGTCTTGCATATCCTTTGTCCAGGCAACAGTAGGGGTTTGAGGTCCTCTGAACGGAGACCTTCCAGTAAACTGCGGATCGTGTTTTACCATAGGCCAATCTGTTTTTGCAAGCGTGGGCCAGGGAATATCTATTTGCTGTTGAGAATAAATTATGCTGCTTAGTAATAATGTAAAAACTATTATTTTCATCGTAAAATCCATAGGTTATTGTGCTTTATTATTAATGGTTACGGTTCGTTAGAACCGTAACCATATGCAATCATTAAAAACTATTTTATCAAAATTAACTTTCGTGAAGCTTTAAATTTACCAGCGGTTAAAGTATAAAGATAAATACCGCTCTGTAAATTTTGTGCATTAAACTCAACCGAATGATTACCCGCTTTCTTAAATTCATTTACGAGTGTTCCTACTTCCCTGCCGAGTATATCGAATATCTTTAATGTCACAAACTCATCTTTCTCTATACTATAGCTTATAATTGTCGAAGGATTGAAAGGGTTTGGGTAATTCTGCTCGAGCTTATATTGAAAGCTGTTCAGTTGATTGTGTTCAAAATTAACCTTAAATGGTGTTACAGTTACATCAACAGTATTTGAAAACGGTAATAACATTTGGGATGCTGCTACTGGTTTGACTTTATAGTAAATTGTCATCCCCGGGTCACTTAATTCAACTGAATTATCTGTATAGATATATGTGTTTGAACTTAATGTTTGTAAAACAGAAAACCCGGAACCAATATCCCTATATAATTTGTAACTCTCAACTGCAATATTTGGGTAGGGACCCCAGACTAATTTTGGGTGTCCGTTTCCGTCATCTATTGCAACTAAACAGTTAGTCCAATAATCTTCAAATCCAGATGTCTGTAACGAAATATCTGTAAGATCCCAAACTGTTTGATACGTATAATTTATCGATTGATTGCTACCACTAAATGTGAAGATTTTATCTCCCATATGATAATTAAATGCAACATCCAAAGATGCAGACCATTCAGAGGTTCTCCAATCTATATAAAAATAAGCATCTTCTTCACCGTTAACAATAGCACTTATTTTGTATAACCCCATTGCATAAACAGGGCAACCTTGTATATCCCGGATATGATCGAAACGCACAAAAACATTAGGCCACTGTAAAGTTTGCGTAATAATTTCGTAACTATCAGTTAATTGGAAATTCTCATCCCACTTCGCACCAATAGCAGTTAATTTAAAAGTAATTTCATAATTGGCTGGATAATTCATTAATTGAATCCCTAATTCGCCACAAGAATATTGTTGCTGGCAATAAACAATAAATGGAAATAATACAAAAAATAATACTTTTTTCATTTTATCCTCCATTTTTAAATTCTTTAAGAATTACTCTACTTAGTCAATAATTCATTTATACAAAACCGGTAGGATAAAATGATAAGTTTTTCTGTTTGCATAATTTTGCACATACTTTCTCAATTCCCTCAGAGAGAGAGAGAGAGAGAGAGAGAGAGAGAGAGAGAGAGAGAGCAGAAAGTATAGCAAATATTGTTACTAAAGAAATAAGGCATTGATTTGCCCCTGAGTATGTGACCAAAATCTAAAAAATAATATCGAAAATATTTTTTAAAATGTCAAAACTATTTTCAGGTGTTTTTTGTTCTTAAGTTATTTTGAAAAAAGGGGTAAAATATTATTAAACGAGAGATACAGCAGCCCCTTTTTCCTGAATTGGTAGACAAGTTCAAGCTGGAGTTTATATGAGTGTCCAAAGTACCAAAGGGGCTTTAGCCAAAGCAGAGTGTTGCATTCTTTTTCCATTCCTCCCTACAGGACTTATTAATTTATGTGGTTTACATTTAAATGCCAATGAATTGACAGACTATTATCAGTTATCATTTCGGGATGCATTTTGTTCGGCGAATCGCGTGTAAAAAAATTGCTCCGGTAGGGACAATGTGAAAGTAGCGTGGTGATTTATCACTGAAAAAAAAATGAAAGCAATAAAATTAAATTAGTCCCGTAGGGACGAATGAAGATTTGTCAATTGGGGTTAATTTATTATAGCGTCACGAAGCTGTCGCTTCGTGTTACAAAATTATTACAACAAATTACTTGCTAATTCGGCTAACTCAGAGCGTTCGCCCTTTTCCAGATTTATATGTGCGTAGAGCTTTTGTCCTTTAAACCTGTCGATTAAATAAGAAAGTCCGTTAGATTGTCCGTCGAGATACGGATGATCAATTTGATAAATATCGCCCGTAAAAACTATCTTCGCGCCTTCACCTGCGCGCGTAATAATTGTTTTTATTTCATGCGGTGTAAGGTTCTGTGCCTCATCAACAATAAAGAAAATTCTTTGCAGACTCCTGCCCCTTATGTACGAAAGCGGTTCAATAACCAACTTCTCGTCTTTCAGCATATTATCAATTAACTGATAATGCTTGTCCGTTTCGGGAAATTGATCCTGAATTACTTTCAGATTATCCCAAAGCGGCTGCATATACGGTGCAAGCTTGCTTTCAACATCTCCCGGCAGATAACCGATATCTTTATTGCTCAGAGGAACAATAGGGCGGGCGATATAGATTTGCCTGTAATGTTTACGAACATGCAAAGCTGCAGCCAGTGCAAGCAATGTTTTTCCTGTGCCGGCTTTACCTGTCATCGAAACGAGACTGATGTTATCGTTAGTCAATGCATCGACTGCAAAAGTCTGTTCTGCATTGCGGGGAGTAATTCCGTAAATAACATTCTTATCAACCTTGTGTAAAAACTCCATATCCTGATCAAGATTGGCAAGCACAGACCGGCTTTGGTTCCGCAGAATGTAATACTTATTAGGTAATGCTTCGCCGTTAATCTTTTACAGCAGCGGTTCGGCATCAACATAAAACGGCGGCTGAAACAACTGCACAATTACATTATCATCAAAATCTTCTATAACCTTTTTGCCGCTGTATAACTCTTCTATACTGCTTACCCTGTCGGTTGTGTAATCCTGTGCAGGTATTCCAAGCGCCTTTGCCTTCATTCTTAAATTCACATCTTTAGTAACAAGAATTACAGCACTTTTACCTTCATACTTTTTCTGCCATTCGAGTGCAACGCTTAAGATGCGATGGTCGGGTGTGTCTTCTTTAAATATTTCTTTTATCTCGTTTGAAAGTCCCCGCGAAATTGCAATACTCAACTGTCCTTTTCCATCGCCCATCGAAACGCCGCCGTTAAAAATATCTTCGCCGGTTATCGAATCAAGTGTGCGCGCAAACTCGCGTGCGTTAAGATTTATAACCTGGCTTCCCCTCTTGAAATGATCAAGCTCTTCCAGAACGGTAAGCGGAATAACAACATCGTTCTCCTGAAACTGATGGATGCAGCTTGCATCGTGAAGAATAACATTCGTATCGAGTATAAAAACCTTATGCCGTTTTTTTGATGATATACTTTTAGTCATACTTTATTATCGTTGTTTTAACTGAGAATTTAAAACCGGTAATGCGGTTTGCGCAGGTAAGTTGTTCTGCGGTTGAAGAAATGTAGTTTGAATTCAAAGCTGCCTTTTTAACTGACCGGAAAATCAACACAGAATTAAATTAAGAATAAATGAAATAGCCACTGCAAGAATAAATAAAATAATCGACAAATAACCAACCCAAAAATTTGAAACTGAACTAAACACAATTTATATTTGATAAACTAATCTGAAGAAATGATATTGATTAAAAACCAACCCGACAGCACAGAGATAAACATTTACATTGAGGTCTTTTTTAAGCCGCTCAAACGAGCGGCTATTTTTTTATCTGAACCGAACCGAATATGAACAACAAAGTTAAAGCTAAACTTGTTTTAGAAGACGGCACCGAATTTACCGGATACAGTTTCGGATATGCCGGCAGCACAAACGGCGAAGTCGTGTTCAATACTTCTATGGTCGGCTATCCCGAAACATTAACCGATCCTTCGTACAGTGGACAAATATTAGTCTGCACATATCCGTTAATCGGAAACTACGGTGTTCCTTCAAAAGAAAAAGAAAACGGGCTGCTTAAGAATTTCGAATCGGATGCAATACACTGCCGCGCTCTTATTGTTACGAACTATTCCGAAGAGTACTCACACTGGTCTGCCGTAAGATCGTTAAGTGATTGGCTTATTGAAGAAAAGATTCCGGCAATAACAGGCATCGACACAAGAATGCTTACGCGCAAACTCCGTGAAAAAGGAACTATGCTGGGAAAAATAATTATTAATGAAGAGGAAGAAGATAACGACCTTTTTTCGAACCAGGTTAATTTTGATGATCCTAATAAAACAGATTTGGTAAGTGAAGTATCAATCAAAGAACCGGTTGAATATCCGGCGGGGAAAAAGGAAATTGTTTTAGTCGACTGCGGCACAAAGAACAACATCATACGGGCATTCCTCGGAAGAAACATTACTGTAATCCGCGTTCCTTACGATTATGATTTCTTAAATATAAAAGCAGATGGTTTTTTAATATCGAACGGTCCCGGCGATCCGAAGATGAACAAAATAACAATTGAAAATGTTAAGCGATTACTTTCGTTGAACAAGCCGGTACTCGGCATTTGTCTCGGCTCGCAGATACTTGCACTTGCCGCTGGCGCCGATACTTACAAATTAAAATACGGTCACAGGGGATTGAATCAACCGTGCAACGAAATGGGTACGAGGCGAAGCTTTATTACTTCACAAAATCATGGTTATGCGGTTCGTTCGGAAACACTGCCGCAGGATTGGAGAGAATGGTTCGTTAACGACAACGACGGAACAAACGAAGGATTGCTGCATATATCGAAACCGTTTTTTGCGGCACAGTTCCATCCCGAGGCGTCGCCGGGTCCCGATGATAGTGAGTTTATTTTCGATATGTTTGTTCGTGCAATGAGCCCCACCCTAACCCTCCCCAAAGGGGAGGGAAATATAAAAAAAGAGTTTGGGGTGAAATGATAAAAAGAGAAATACCAAATAAAGTTTTAATACTCGGCTCCGGCGCTTTACAGATAGGGCAGGCGGGCGAGTTTGATTATTCCGGTTCGCAGGCAATAAAAGCGTTGAAGGAAGACGGCATCACTTCTGTTCTTATAAACCCGAACATTGCCACAATACAAACTTCCGAAAACTTTGCCGACAAGGTTTACTTCGTTCCCATCACAAATTTGTTTATCGAAAAGGTTATCGCGAAGGAAAAACCCGACAGCATACTGCTTCAGTTCGGCGGACAAACGGCTTTGAATGCAGGCGTTGAGCTTTATGAAAAAGGTTTGCTCGAAAAATATAACATAAAAGTTCTCGGCACTCCCGTTGAAACTATTCAGGCAACCGAAGACCGTTTATTGTTTTCAGAAATGTGCAGTGAAATAGGATTAAAAGTTGCGAGAAGTAAAACAGCAAAAACTATAGATGAAGCAGAAAGTGCAGCAAAAGAAATCGGTTTTCCCGTAATGTTACGGATAGCTTATGCGTTGGGCGGTTTGGGTTCAGGCATTGTTAATAATGTAGAGGAGTTGAAAGAAAGAGCAGCAAAAGCTTTCAAGTTTACAAATCAAATTCTTATAGAAGAATCTCTTCACGGCTGGAAAGAAGTGGAGTACGAAATTGTCCGGGATAAGTTCGACAACTGCATCACAATCTGTTCAATGGAAAATATCGACCCGATGGGAATTCATACAGGCGACAGCGTTGTAATTGCACCGGTTCAAACGCTTACGGCAAAAGAAAATTTTATGCTTCGTTCAATCGGCATAAAGCTCATACGCCACCTCGGTGTTGTAGGCGAATGCAACATTCAATACGCACTTGACCCTGACTCGAACGATTACAGGATAATTGAAGTGAATGCAAGATTGAGCAGAAGCTCTGCGCTTGCATCAAAGGCAACAGGTTATCCGCTGGCGTTCATTGCTACAAAACTTGCACTCGGTTATGCACTTAACGAAATTGAGAATAACATTACACAGGAAACTTCTGCCTGTTTCGAACCCGCATTGGATTATGTTGCTCTTAAATTCCCGCGATGGGACCTGCAAAAATTTCAGCAGGTGAGTACGAAGTTATGTTCCGAAATGAAATCTGTCGGTGAAGTGATGGCACTTGGAAGAAGCTTTGAGGAAGTGCTGCAGAAATCACTGCGAATGCTTGATGTGGGTCTTAACGGATTTACCTGCAACAACCTCACCTTTGAAGAACTTGATAAAGAACTCGCCGAGCCGACAGACAAAAGAATTCTTGCAATTGCAGAAGCAATAAGAAGAGGTTACTCGATTGACAGAATTTTTGAGCTTACAAAAATTACCCGATGGTTTCTTTACAAGATGAAGAACATTGTCGATACGGAAAATAAAATCAGCAGCTTGACGCTTGAAGACATTGATTACGAGCTGATGCTTGAAGCAAAGCAAAACGGATTTTCGGATAAGCAGATTGCCGTATTAACTAATTCAAACGAAGCTGATGTAAGAAAGCACAGGAAAGGGTTGAACATCGTACCCTGCGTAAAGCAAATAGATACACTCGCTGCTGAATTTCCTGCACAAACGAATTATCTTTATTTAACCTACCACGGAGAAGAAAACGACATAGAGTTAAAGCAGCAGGAACAAATAGTTGTGCTTGGCAGCGGACCTTACCGCATCGGTTCTTCCGTCGAGTTCGACTGGTGCTGTGTTACTGCTGTTAACGCCGTGAACAAGTGCGGCTACAAATCCATAATGATAAACTGCAATCCCGAAACCGTAAGCACCGATTACGATATTTGCGACAAGCTGTATTTCGAAGAACTTACTTTCGAACGCATACTCGATATTTATGATAAAGAAAATCTTTCGGGAGTAATAGTTTCGATGGGCGGTCAGGTGCCGAACAATCTTGCCGTAAAGCTGCATGATGCGGGAATAAAGATTATAGGAACATCACCAAAGCAAATCGATAACGCCGAAAGCCGTCATAAGTTTTCAAAAATATTGGATAAGCTCGGCATCGATCAACCCGAATGGAACGAAGTTACGACTTTAGAAGCAGCAAAAGAGTTTGCCGCAAAGATTGGCTATCCTCTGCTTATACGTCCGAGCTATGTTTTAAGCGGCGCGGCTATGAGTATTGTTCTTTCGGATGAAGAGTTGGAGATATATCTTAAAAAAGCAACGGAGTTGAACAAGGAACATCCTGTTGTAATAAGTAAGTTCATCACCGATGCGAAAGAAATTGAAGTGGATGCAGTTGCAAACAACGGTGAGCTGTTCTGCTATGCGATTGCAGAGCATGTTGAAAATGCAGGAGTTCATTCGGGAGATGCAACAATCGTTCTGCCGCCGCAGCGTACTTATCTGGAAACAATGCGAAGAGTAAAACTGATAACAAAGCAGATTGCCAGGGAGCTTGAAATATCGGGTCCGTTTAATATGCAGTTTATAGCAAAGGATAATGACGTAAAAGTAATCGAGTGCAATCTTCGGGCTTCAAGAAGTTTTCCGTTCGTATCAAAAACCCTTAAGATAAATTTTATTGATATTGCAACTCATTTGATGCTTGGTAAAAGCGTTGCAAAGATTGATAAGTCATCATTCGATTTGGATTATGTTGGAGTGAAAGCATCGCAGTTTTCTTTTACAAGATTGAAAGGTTCGGACCCCGTTACAGGAGTTGAAATGTCATCCACAGGAGAAGTTGCCTGTTTGGGTGATGATTTTAACGAAGCTTTTCTTAAAAGCGTTTTATCTACGGGACAGAAGATTCCGAAAAAAGGAGTGCTTCTCTCAACAGGCACACCAAAGAACAAAGCCGAGTTGTTGGAAGATCTTTTCACTCTTAAAGAAATGGGATTGAAATTCTACGGAACCAAAGGCACAGCTGATTATTACAAGCTGACAGGAATTGATGTTGAGGTACTTTACCGTCCTTTTGATAACAAGGAACCCGCAATATTAACTTACCTTGCCGATGGAAAGATTGATATGGTAATTAACATTCCAAAGTCTTCGGAAAAGGTTGAGCTTGACAGCGATTACATCATCAGAAGAAAAGCAGTTGATTTGAATATACCTCTCTTCACAAACGTGCAGGCAACAAAACGGTTCATCAAAGCACTTGCACAATATAAGCCGGAGCAGTTACCTGTTAAAAGCTGGGATGAGTATCAGTAGGCAGTGGGCAGTTTGCAAAACATGATTTGTGAAATTGTTATACGTCATCAATCGATTGAATTAAAGCAGATAATTGCTTAAGAAACTCCTCGCATTTAGTAAGTTGACTCTCAACATAATCTTTCTCAAATGTCGTCAATGCTATGTAATCTCCTTCCTGCCTGTCTTCAAAAAGACGGTCATAGAATTTGGACCATTCAGTATCAAGAAAGCCGGTTTTTATAAATTCACGATGGAAAGCACTACGCACACCCGAATGTTTCTTAAAACTTGTTCCTCTTTCCAAAAGTGCAGCACTTACCGCGTAAAATGCGGAATAATAAATTCGGTTCATCGCAAAACTATATTCATTAGCTTCGAGTTCACGTTTTGCTGAAGAAAGACTATTCTGTGCTTTCTCCCACCAATATTGGACAAGTTGTTTACGATTGTCTGATGAATTATTATTCATAGATGTACTCAGATAGAAACTCCTTCATTCAGAATTTCCTGATGAATAGGAAGGATTGAGTATAATCCGGATTGCCAGGAAGTTTGATCTACTACCAGTGTGCTGATATTTGTGTCGAATTGCAGATTTATTTCGCAAGCTGTATCAGTAATCTGATGGCGTACTTTACGTTTTAACGGATATCTTGTAACTATAAGCACATCAAGATCAGATTCGTCATCAGCATCGCCTCTTGCAACAGATCCGTAAATTATCATCTCCACTATATTAAAACTTGCAGAAACCTTTCTTTTTAATTCCTGCAATGCCTGAAACTGATTTGATGTCAATTTTATTTGATCTATTCTCTTCATCGATTCTTAATAATCTCTAATGTTGATATATAAATATATGAATTTTTGATGCTAATTTTCAGAGCACTTTTTCATATAATAAATTAGAGGAACTAAAGATGTAACGGTTCATCAAAGCACTTGCGCAATATAAGCCGGAGCAGTTACCTGTTAAGAGTTGGGATGAGTATCAGTAGAAAAAGCCTCCCCAAACCCCTCCAAAGGAGGGGCTTTAGAATTATCTATATTAAGAATATGCTTTACTATATTATCTGAATTTTATAAAAGAACACTTATTTTTTTAACTATTTAATATTATTATCTCGAGCCCATAAATTTCTCCCCATTAAAATGAATCATATGTTCAGGCACTTCAGCTATCCATACTTCAGTTTCCCAAGCTATTTCATTTGAATACTTTTTAAACTCTTTGAAACTTGAAAATGCAGTTATATAGTTTTTTCCGCTTTACATTTTTTCAAAAGTTTTTCTAATTCTATTATTCTCTTTGGTGAAATTGGTCCGTGCGATGTTACGGCTTCTATTAAAAACAACCAATTACGCTTCTGATGATAGAGAACAACATCGGGCAATTTGCTGTGTTGATCAATTGGAATTCTTAATTTTTTTAATTTACTCTGATCAAGGTACAAATCCTTTTTAGCCGTATCACCCACATAAAGTAACTCACTTCCCTGAGCAAACCTCGAGGCGAAATCATTAATTACTGTAATCTGTAATTCATTATGCTTTCCGGGAGAAAACCTTAAGGTTTTCCCGTTTGCAATCTTTACGGGTAATTTCATCATTTTTCTGTTTTTCTCATGCTTCTTTTTTAATGACCCGACTTTTTTAATAAATCTTTTTGCTTCATTTTCCCATTTACTTGTTCCAAATGATTTTATTACACGTAATGCTTCAGGTGTTATTCTGTAATGATTATCTTTACTGTTTGTTGGTAAGTTTGGGTTCTCAGGATTATGATGAACAATGCCCGCCTGAACAAACTGATGCAATGTTTGCCTTCTGAATGTTTCTCTTGAGTTCTCTGCATATTTTATATTGTAATATTTCGCAATAAACCTCATAATTCCTGCATATTTTGCATTTTTCTTGTTGCCAACAACTGACATACTAATCATCTTGGCGTTTTCCCATTTGTCACGTCTTTTTAAATTACATAATGCCAATAAAATTAATGCCGAGCGGTCGTTTTGCTGTTTCTCAGGTAAACCTAAAGCCTGTAATATTTGTTTTGCTTCATTAATCTTTTTCATACATAAACTCTAATTGCAGGTACTCTTGAACAATTCGATTTGAATTTTCAACAGAAAAGTCATTTGAAAGAATAATGGAATCACCTATCTCTTTAATTGTTTCTAATGGTGGGAAAGTCATCTCACGCAATTCAGTAGCACTAACATTTACATTGCCGTTAAAAATTCTGAAATATGTATCAAACAAATTGCTGTTCAACAATGCACATAATCCGACTACCTCATTCCTATCCAAATAACCGTTGGGTCGGTAAATGTAATTAACTTTGTTTTCCACGCCGATATATTCAGATTCAATATAGTTGCAGAAATAAGGTGCTGCAATTAATCTGTATTTATCATCTTTACTGCTGAACCGTCTCAAAAAAACATAATTTTTATTTGGTATCAACAAGGATTTTGTTTGATCCGAAATGAGAATATATTGACCCTTGAATGGTTTAATCAATGGCCAATCAACCATCATTTGCTTTATATTATGCAACCAAAAAAGTGGAGCCACCTTATCGAAAACATTTTCTAAATCATCTATTATATTTTTTCCAGCACGAAACGCAACAACCGGTCCGGTTGAAATACTTATTCCGAAATCGTGTAATTTATCTAACCACTGCTTAAATGTGTCCAGGACATTTTTCTCAAATTCACTAGTGGGCAAGTAAAGTATTGATTGGTTAGAATTCGTATTGATAATATCCTTTGCTGAAAATGAATTAACCACTGGACTTTTTATATCTCGAATTCCATCGGATGATGTAATAATTATCTTTTTATCCGTATTGCTTCGCGGCTTTCTTTTTCCGTAAATAATAACTGTTTCCTGTAAAACTTTATCTCGACTAAAAGTGTCTTTACGGGAAATGAATAAATGAACATTATTTAATTCAATAAGATTAAAAAAGTATTTTCTAAAAATCTTAAAATATCCACCCGAAGCAAAACTTCGTGGAGTAATGGAGATTATCTCACCCTGATTCTTTAACAACCTTGCCGCCACAGCCATAAAAATCGAATAAATGTTGGGGTGTCCATTTACAACGATTCTGCCAGCTATTGCTCTTTTATCATCGATAGAAAGTTTAAAATACGGAGGATTGGAAATAACAATATCAAAGGTTTCGATTGGGTGTGAAAACAAATCGTTATCATTGTTTAGGCAAGTTGCATTGTTTAAAATAAAATCATCATTATAAATATTCACAATTATGTTTATGTTCCTATTCTTCAACCATTCCTTCAGGTAGCTTGCTGCCCGATTTGCAAATGGAATTAACTGTTCATCTGTCTCATATGCTGTTAACTTTATTCTATTTAAATTTTTATTTATTCTTACTAAATGTTCAATTAATGCACAAGATAAAATCATGGAACCACATCCTGGGTCAAGTATTTCAACCGAATTACCATTAAATCGGGAATAAGACGCCATAAATGAAGCTATTTCAGTGGGCGTGAAAAATTGGCCATTTTTCTTTTTATGTTCCTGATCAACTGAGATGGAATAAAATGCACCTAATCTATCTGCAAAGTGACTTGGTAGTTCTTTAATTTTTGGTTTTATGTTATAGTTATCAACCATTCTTACTTTTACTAAAATATTTAATCTTTTTCTCTGCTACTTTCAGCGCATCTACAGCTAATTCTTCATCGATCAATTGGTAAACAATATTATCACTCAAAAAATTAATGAGAAGCTCCTTTTCATCTACATTAAAGATTTTTGCAATTTTTATAATTTGCTTCTTTGATGCCTTGCGTTCACCCCTTTCTATTTTACTAAGAATCGACTGGTCAATATCTAACTTGGCTGCTACTTTTCTTAAAGGGAGACCCCTTTCCTCCCTCAACTTTCTTATTTGTTTTCCTATTGACAACATTTATTTGGAACAAATTGGTTTAGACATTTAATGTCCAAATTTAACAACTAATTCTGATTCTTGCAAGATTCGTTTCAAGAATAGTTTCACGTGCTCTATCTCTTCTGTATATTACAGTTGTTCTAACATCATGCGGCATAGAAAATTCCTTCGGTGAGAACATTTTGCCTGAAAGGTGTAACCGGGTTCAATATATCGCTGTGTCTGTATATTCTGATATCAAGATTTAAATCATATTTCAGTTCAAAATCATATAATATATTTATGACTTGCCTTTTTATCTCCGGGTCAACTTTCCTGTCTAATACAACCGTAATATCGTAATCGGAAAGCGGTGTAAACTCTCCTTTAACCCGGGAACCGTAATAATAGATTCCTTTAAAGCCGGGAATTTTCTCCCTTAATGCATTAATAATTTCTTCTAAAGTGTCTTCGAATCTCATAGCTTTGTTCATATTCGATTAAATTGGTATTCTCAACCGTAATTTACTTTATTTTTTATAATACTTCATCGCCTCGGGTATCCACGATTCGAGGTCTTTCATTCTTGTTTCATCCGAAGGGTGAGTGCTTAAAAATTCCGGGGGCTTTTCGCCTTTGTTCAATGCCGACATCCTCTTCCAGAATTCAGGAGCTGCGTGCGGGTCGTATCCTGCCATTGCCATGAAAATCAATCCGAGATGGTCCGCCTCACTTTCCTGTGTACGACTGTAAGGCAGAAGAATGCCTATCGTTGTCCCAACTCCGTAAGCAGCCAAAAAAAGATTCCTTGTTGTTGACGGCTCCTCTTTCAAAGCAACTGTCAGGGCAACACCTCCCAACTGCTGTAAAAGTCCCTGACTCATCCGTTCGTTGCCATGTTCGGCAACTGCATGCGCAATTTCATGTCCGAGAACTACCGCAAGTCCGGTCTCATCTTGTGTAATGGGTAAAATACCTGTGTAAACTACTACTTTGCCGCCGGGCATAGCCCAGGCATTTACCTGACCACTTTCAACCAGATTAAATTCCCAGTCATAACCTTCGAGCCGGTCTGCCATATTATTGTCAATTAAAAATTTCTCAACCGCGTGTTGAATTCTTACCCCGACTCTTCTGACCATCTCCGTTGCTTTTCTATCATCACTTAACTTATTCTCTTTAAGGAATTCATCATATTGCTGATAACTTAATGCAAGAATTTCGTTGTCGGGAATCAGGTTTAACTGCGATCTTCCCGTTAGCGGCACGGTACTGCAGGAGATTAGAACTAAAGATGTTGAAATAAATAATAATAATAATAAATGAACCTTTCTCATACCCGGACTCCCTTCATAGTTTTGCTTCATCACTGTTTTTAAAATATCAAAAAAAACATTAACCGCAATGAATTTAGTGCTGTGTAAATCATTGTTATGTCGCTTATATGTCTCCATTAAACTTTTGTATATTTGTAAAAAACAATTTAAAGAGTAGGAAA
>JAJRSV010000263.1 GCA_024278655.1 Bacteroidota bacterium
AAGTTCGAAGAGTTGTTTTACCTGGAATTGCTTGTTGCTTTAAGAAAGCACAATTACAAAACGAAGCTCACCGGAAACAAAATGGAAATTAAAACAAAACTCGTTTCCGATTTTCTTAAAACACTGCCCTTCCAGTTAACCAACGCACAACTAAAAGTCTTAAGCGAAATAAAAAAAGATATGCTCTCCGAAGAACCGATGAACCGTTTGCTGCAGGGCGATGTGGGCAGTGGTAAAACAATCGTTTCGTTAATCGCAATGTTGATTGCGGTCGATAACGGTTTCCAGGCGGTATTGATGGCACCGACTGAAATTCTTGCAGACCAGCATGCAAAAAACATTTCCAAAATGATGGCAGAGTTTTCAAAGGTTCATCCCGAAAGAGAAGTTAAGGTTACTCTGCTGCTTGGCGGACAAAGAAAATCGACACGGACAAAAACGTTGAAGGATATTGAATTGCAGGAAGCCGATATTATAGTCGGCACACATGCACTGTTCGAAGAGAATGTCCGGTTTAATAATCTCGGACTGATTGTTATCGATGAACAGCATCGCTTCGGTGTGAAGCAAAGAGCAACATTGTTGAGCAAAGGCAAAACACCCGATGTGTTGGTGATGAGTGCAACACCGATACCACGCACTTTATCGATGACGGTTTACGGCGATCTTGATGTCTCGGTAATCGATGAGATGCCGAAGAACCGTAAACCTGTTAAAACGGTTTTGCGCGGTGAGAAAAAGCTTCCCGAAATTTATAAATTCATTGTAGATAAAAGAAAATCTGGTTATCAATCATTTGTAATCTATCCATTAGTTGAGGAATCTGATAAACTTGAACTTAAAGCTGCTACCGAATATTACAATCAGCTTAAAGAAACATACTTTAAATCACTAAACGTCGGATTGGTCCACGGCAGAATGAACTGGCAGGAAAAAGAAGAAGTGATGCTTTTGTTTCTTAAAAAAGAATTTGATGTTCTTATATCTACAACCGTAATTGAAGTTGGAATTGACATTCCCGATGCAAACATAATTTTAATAAACGATGCACACCGCTTCGGGCTTTCGCAGCTTCACCAGTTAAGAGGAAGGGTTGGAAGAAGCGATAAACAAGCTTACTGCATTCTTGTAACTAAAGATGAAATAATGCGGCAGAACATTAAAGGCGATTTAAATCTTGATTATTTATCATCGGCACAGTTGGAAAAGTATAAAGCATTAGTACGTTTGCAAACAATGATTAAGCATACCGACGGTTTCAAAATTGCGGAAGTAGATTTGAAGTTAAGAGGTCCGGGAGATATTTTCGGAACGAAGCAAAGCGGTTTTCCGGATTTAAAATATGCCGATGTTGTTAACGATTCCGAAATTATTTTTAAAACTAAAAAAATTGCGTTCGAATTAATAAAAAAAGATCCGCGCCTCGAATCGGATGAAAACAAAATCATCAGAAGCAATTTGCTTACTCATTACTCCGATAGTTTAAAGTATGCAAAGATAGCATAAACACTTAAAAACGCCCACACCCCTCAAACCCCTATAAACAGCTTGCTTCGGGCAGCATAAAAATTTTTACTTTAACATTAAAACATTATACCAGGCAACTGATAAAGTATTTTCAGAAAAATAAGGATGAACTTTAAAAATTTTTAAAAAGTTTGGCACAAAAATTTTTTTAAAACTGTTTTTAAAACCTGTTGACTTAAAAGTTATAATATATATATTTGTTTTAAAAAAATTTTAAAGGAAAGAACATTATAACAATTACGTTTAATCGTCGTTTAAATGTAGCAATAACCTTCAATGTGAAACCGGAAAGTGAAACTTTCCATGCCGATTTATCCCCTAACCGAACAGATGGATCAACGCAAACACAAACTGTAATTGATACTTACGCTGAGTGGGATACCTGGGAAACTATAAATGCGTTGAAAGATGCAATTGAAGTTTATCATGACGTAACCTTAATAGAAGCGAATGAAAGCGCATTCGAAAAAATTAAAGAGCTAAAACCCGATATCGTCTTTAACATTGCCGAGGGATTAAACAGAGTGAGTCGCGAATCGCAAATACCTGCTATGCTCGATATGTTGCAAATACCTTATACGGGTTCGGATGCATTAACGCTCGGTATTTGTCTCGACAAAGCAAGAACGAAAGAAATATTATCTTATCACAAAATACCTAATGCAAAGTTTTTCGTTGTTGATAAGTACAAACCTATATCGAATCACTCACTGAACTTTCCATTAATTGTTAAGCCGGTATCGGAAGGTTCGAGCAAAGGTATCTTCGGTTCGTCTCTTGTTAAAGATTATAATGAACTTAACTCGGAGCTTCAAAGAGTTTTATCGGAATACGATCAGCCGGCATTGATTGAAGAGTTTTTACCCGGAAGAGAATTTACCGTTGCAATACTCGGCAACGACGAAGAAGCAACGGTGCTGCCGATAATTGAAATAAAATACGAGGAGTTTCCCGAAGACGTTGAACCGCTTTACTCTTACGAAGCGAAGTGGATACTCGATACAAAGGATTCGGACTTCGATGTTTTTGAATGTCCGGCAAAATTAGACGACAAGCTGGAAGAGCGAATAAAGGAAACGGCACTTAACACGTATAAAGTTTTAAGATGTAAAGACTGGAGCCGCATTGATATTCGTCTCGATAAAAACGGTGTTCCGAACATAATCGAAATTAATCCGCTGCCGGGTATTATGCCCGACCCGAATGAGAACTCAAGTTTTCCGAAGGCGGCAAGGGCAGCGGGAATGGATTATAATAAAATGATACAGAGTGTTTTATACGCAGCAGCAAAACGGTATAATCTTTTATGAAAACCGAAGCTAAAATATTGATTTGTTACAACGCACCGGTAAGCATCTTTTCGGTTTACAACGGTAAACCGGTAAAAGATGAAAGCAGCGGCGATGATCTTTCGGAAAAAAGTTTTATTAAAGAGTTAAACACTATTCAAAAAAGATTAAGCAAATATTTTACCCGCGTTGAAACTCTGGCAATAGACAGGAACGTACGCAAAACCATAAACGAAATTAATTCCTTTGCACCCGATGTTATATTTAACTTTGTCGAATCGGTTGAAGGCATTGCATCTTACGAATATTGTATGGCGGGATTGTACGAGCTGCTCGGATTCGAATATACCGGCTGCGATCCTATTTCACTCGGCAATTGCTTAAACAAAGCAATGGCAAAAGATATATTCAAAGCATTCGGAATAAGAACACCGGATTATATGGTTCTAAAACCGAACACAAGATTTACTCAAAAAGATATTACGCTCGGGTACCCTGTTATATTAAAATTGTTAAGCGAAGATGCAAGCATAGGTATTTCCGAATATTCGGTTGTTACAAACTACACCGAATTAAGAAAGCACTTCAGATTCTTATCGGAAACTTACAATCAGGATATAATTATTGAAGAGTACATTAAAGGAAGAGAATTAAACGTTGCGATATTAGGCGACAAAGTTTTACCGATAAGCGAAATTGATTTCAGCGGGTTACCGTCCGATCTTCCTAAGATAGTAACTTACGACGGTAAGTGGATAGAGAACAGCGTATACTACAATCACACTAAACCGATATGCCCCGCTGTTTTAAGCGAACGAACGAAAACAAGAATTAACAACATAGCGTTGAAAGCATTTAAGGCATTAGGATGCAGAGATTACGCACGAATTGATATAAGGTTAAGTAACAAAGGTGTTCCGTATGTTATTGAAGTTAATCCGAATCCCGATATTTCTACCGACAGCGGCTTTGCAAGAGCAGCCAAAGCGGAAGGAATAAACCATTCGGAATTACTTTTTACCATAGCAAACTTTGCACTGGAAAGAAAAAGGAAATATGATACGCAAACTAAAGCCGGCTGATACAAAGGCAATAGAAAATATTTTGAAGAAGATTCCGAACTTTAAAGGTCCGGAAGTTTCGGTGGCAATGGAACTGGTAAACATAGCTGCCGGTAATCCCGGGCAAACCGATTACAATGTTTTTGTTTACGAAGAAGACGGAAAAATACTCGGTTATCACTGCATCGGTAAAAGACCGTTAACCGACGCGGTGTTCGATCTTTATTGGATTGTTACCGATCCCGATCATAACAACAAAGGCATTGGTAAAAGTTTAATTCAGCATGCAGAGCAGTTTGCGCTGCAAAACAATGCACGCTGGCTTTTAATTGAAACATCATCGACGGAAGATTATGCTGCGACAAGACATTTTTATTTAAGAAACCGTTACAGCATAATTTCAGAAATAAAAGATTTTTATTCTCCGGGGGATGGACTGATAATATTCGGTAAATACTTTAACAATAAGCATAACTGAGGAATCCCTATGGAACAGTGGCAAAAAATGATAAGGGACAGCGTCCACACAGTCGATCAACTGGTGGAAAAATTCGGAATAGACCGTAAAGCAGCCGAAGAGCTTGATGAATTTTTTCAGGCTCGCATCAATCCCTACTATTTAAGTTTAATCCGTTATCCCGGCGATCCGATTTGGCTTCAATGCATTCCCGATAAAGTTGAACTGGAAGATTATGAAGCTGAAGACGATCCGCTGATGGAAGATGCCATGAGTCCCGTTCCCAATATAACGCATCGTTATCCCGATCGTGCGCTCTTCCTTGTAACGAGTCAGTGCGGAATCTATTGCCGTTTCTGCACGAGGA
>JAJRSV010000264.1 GCA_024278655.1 Bacteroidota bacterium
CAACACCGGACATGGGAATTCTATACTTCGTTAATGAAAATGTCGGATGGGGCGTTGCCAATGATTCACAACTTTACAAAAGTACTAATGGTGCTGCTTCCGATAAATTCATATACATTCAGAATGTAAATAATATTGACAAATCCATTAACGATTTACAATTCACCGACGATACAGTTCTTGTTGACGTTAGCGGTGGAATGGCTTTCAACTCTCCTCGTATAACCGATATGATTGTAAGGATTGATACGATTCTTCACCCGCAATCGAGTGAACTGGAATTAAAATTAATTCATCTCGGTGTAACCGACACACTCGCTTTTAATCTTACTTCACCGGGAGCTAATTTTATAAATACGGTATTCGATGATTCGGCTGGTGTTAATATCACTTCTGGTAATCCGCCGTACACAGGAACATTTCAACCCTACAGCCCGCTCGCTAAGTTTAACGATATGGACTTAAACGGTTATTGGATTCTTGAAGTATATGATAACGCAACCGGAAATACAGGAACACTTAATGCATGGGGATTGGAGATTGAGTACACCGATAACATATTAGAAGTTAATCGGGTTGAAGGTGATGTGCCCGAATCATTCAGTTTATATCAAAATTATCCGAATCCGTTTAACCCGAGTACAGTAATAAAGTATGCAATAGGTAGCAGGCAGTATGCAATGCTGAAAATTTACGATGTTTTAGGCAACGAGGTTGCAACACTTGTTAATGAGTTTAAGGTGCCGGGAACTTACGAGGTTGAATTCAACGCAGCTAACCTGCCAAGCGGCGTGTACTTTTACAGGTTTACGGCTGGAAGCTATTCATCAACAAAAAAGATGGTGCTGATCAGGTGATTGAAATTTAATCATCCGGTAATCCCAACGGTATCGGTGTTCTCTTTTAGTAAATACCGGCTATTAGATTGTTATTTAAAAACAGTCTAATCGTTTAATATATTTAATTAACTGCGGCTTCTCACGGATATCACTTTTAATAATCCACCCGGCAAAATTTCGATGAACCAATAATGTGTTATTCTACGCATTACATGTAAAACGGCAGCCCTTGATCTGTAAAAAAGTAAAGATGCCTGTGGAAACATTTATTATATACGTGCATTAAAATGATACCGAGATATCCCGTTGTTCAACAGTCTGCTATTGGTTTTTATTACCCGCTATTCTATTTCTTTGTGATAATCACTATCTTTCCGCAAAGTTATACTGCAACTATGCCTTTAAATCAACAACAACATATCACCCGGTTACTTAATGAAATATCCGAAGGGAACAAGCAGGCAATCGATGAAGTTCTTCCGGTTATTTACAAAGAGCTTAAAGTTCTCTCATCAAATTGTTTAAACCGTGAATATAAAAGATCCTCTATCCAAACAACCGAACTGGTGCACGAAGCATATCTGAAGCTTGTCGATATCAAAAGTATTAACTGGGAAAGCAGGACACACTTCTTTTGTATTGCCGCTAAAACAATGAGGCAAATACTCGTCGATCTGGCGCGCAACAGAAAAGCGCAAAAACGTGGCGGAGGCAAAACCGATTTGTCTCTTGACGAAGCCCTTTCCATTTCGGGCGAAACAAACGATAATATTCTTGTCCTTGATGAAGCGCTGAAAAAGTTAGAAGCCATTGAAAACCGTTCGTGCAGAATTGTAGAGCTTAGATATTTTGCAGGACTAACCATCAAAGAAACTGCCGATGTTCTGAATATATCGGTAACTACAGTTAAGCGGGATTGGAATTTTGCAAAAGCCTGGTTGTACAGAGAAATCGGGCAACACTAACTCAAAGGCATACTTTTGGACAATGACAAATTCAAAACAATCCGATCACTTTTTACCGAAACTCTCGAACTCAAAAGTACCGAGAGAAAAAAGCACATTAAGAATTTACCCGATATTGACGACGAAACAAAAGAAGAACTTCTTTCCTTATTAGATGCTTTTGAAAAAAACGAAAACTTCCTCGATTCTTCGCCGGTTACTAACCGGTTAAACGACTATGATGAAACCGCCCCCGATCCGTACATCGGGAAACATATCGGGCACTACTATATAGAAAGTAAAGCGGGAATAGGGGGAATGGGAATTGTTTACAAAGGCATAAGAGATGACAAAGAATTTACGCAAAACGTAGCGGTAAAAATTCTGCGCAAGGAATTCAACTCCGATTACCTGCTGAAAAGATTTTATATCGAAAGACAAACTCTTGCCAACCTGCAGCATCCGAACATTGCCGGGCTGTTCGACGGCGGTAAAACAGATGAGGGTTTGCCGTATCTGGTAATGGAATTTATTGACGGTATTCCTCTGGTTGAATATTGTGAGAAGAAAAAACTCAGTACGGTTGAAAGATTAAAATTATTCCGGACTGTTTGCGATGCGGTTCATTACGCACACCAGAATCTTATAGTACATCGGGACTTAAAACCCGCCAACATTCTTGTTACTGATGAAGGAGTTCCGAAACTTCTCGATTTTGGAATTGCTAAAATACTTGATGATGAACCGCCTGAAACAGGCGTGGGTTTAACACGAACCGGTTTGTGGAACCTAACCCCGGAATATGCGAGTCCCG
>JAJRSV010000265.1 GCA_024278655.1 Bacteroidota bacterium
ATTACCTGGATAAAGGCTCTCTCGTCTGTTAATGGTGTTTACTTGATAAAGGATAAAAAAACAGGAAAACTTTATGTTGGATCAGCATATGGTGTACAGGGAATCTATGGAAGATGGTCGGTATATGCTAAAAATGGACATGGAGGAAATCAAGAACTCAAAGAATTGGACGCTAAAAGCTTTAGGTTTTCAATTCTTGAAATTGTTCCATCTACGTCTACTGCTGATTATGTGATTGAATGTGAAAACAAATGGAAAGCCAAACTGGGTACACGTGAGTTTGGATTAAATAAAAATTAGTTCGCAGGAAAATACGTTTCATGAGAGCTGATTCGCTCCCGCCAGTACTTTAGTAAACATATCATAGGTTGATTGGCACAATTGAAAAAACAGTAGCATTTCCCACAATTTAACTTTGGCTATATTCAAAAAATAATATTAAATTAAAGCAGAAGTTTACACTAATCAAAAAATTGCAGAACAAACAATTATTATTATAACTTTTACTCCTGCCGGTGGCAGAAGGATTAGAACGTTAGATGAGATACAAAGAATTCAATAGAAACAGGGTGCTGGAAAAATGCATAAATCTGTTTTGGAGGCAGGGTTTTAATGCTACACCTGTAAGTAATATTGTTAATGTTACCGGCGTTAACCGCTTTTCGCTTTATTCGGAATTCGGAAACAAAGAGGGCATACTTTACGCGGCTATACAACTCTATTTGGAGCGTATCGCTTTCAGAAACCTTAAGCTGTTATCAGAAGGTCAGGCAGATGCAGGTTCATTGAGAGCATTTTTTAACGCCTTTCTTCAACGGGATGAAAACTATCCGCAGGGTTGTTTTCTTATTTATATTGCTACCGAATTGGGGAAAAGTAATGAAGAGGTGAACAGCATCCTGCGTAACTATTTGAATTCGTTGCATAAAGCTTTTCTTCAATGGGCACAAACCGGTAACTTCCAATACGACAATGTAATTATCAACCAGCTTGTGGGGCTGTACTGCTCTGCTATGTGTTTCGGCATCATATTATCGGAACACGAGTTGAAGGATTATCTAAACAAAAATTTGAACGTGATTTTAAAAGACCGTTTGTCCTATGCCTAAGTACTTAGATATACCGTTTAACGAAATCGTACAAAAAGCACAAATGCTTTTTTGGATGAATGGATTTAAAGCAGTCACTCCGGAAGACCTGGCTGATGAGTTGAATGTAAGCGTTTCGACAATCTACAACAAATACGGGAAAGATTATCTTTTTTTAGAAGCCCTGAACAGTTACGTTTCGTCCTTCTCGGACCCTACACTTAAAGCTATGCGCGATTCCGATAAGGGTCTGGAAACTTTTCGGGAGGTCTTTTATCAATTGATTGATGCACTGCTTGACGGCGGATTCCCCAAGAGCTGCCTGATGGTAAACACCGTTGTGGAGTTGAAGAGTGATATGGACGAATTGAATCATCTCTACGATAAATATTTTAAGAATATTAGAAAAAGTTACACCGTAGTCTTGGAACGCGCATATAAACTGAGAGAGATAAAGAATTATCAGAAAATTCCGGATTACGTGGAATTTCTCCTCGGAGTAATTTTCGGGCTGAGTGTGCTTTATAAAGTAAAAACAAGAGAAGAACTGCGGGCGCACATCGATGAGCAGTTATCGCTCATCAAATAATAACTGAACGCTATTTTTTGAAGACTTTCCATCCAACAATAGATTTGTATCATCAACTAACAACAAACGAAAGGAGTTCGTTATGATACAAATCGCAGTAACAAAACAGGTTGATTCGCCAGCCGATAAAGTATGGGAGAAAGTTGCATCATTTAGTGGAATCGAAGATTATTCACCCATTGCCAGATCGGTAGTAAAAGGAAACGGCGTAGGTGCCAAAAGAACCTGCTACATGCCCGACGATGCAGAAATTCACGAGGCATTGAGTATGGTGGACCACGACAATATGCATCTGGAATATGAGATGTTCAGCGGACCTTTCCAATTAAGAATTACAAGGGAAAAGTTACGGTTAAGCCGTTAAGCGAAACTACTTCGGAAGTAACGTGGGGCTCTGAATTTGAATTAGACGGTGCCAGCGAATCTGAAATCAAGCCACTGTTCGAAGGATTTTATGCTGCCACAATTGATGGGTTGGGTACACTTCTGAAGTAGAAATTAAAACCGCTGCGGGCAATGTATAAAAGCTATAGCGGTTGAAGTGATATAATTTACATCAATAAAATAATTCAGCAGCGGTTTAAAATGCATTGCTTTTTACCGCTGCGTAATTATATTTTAACCACTAAGATATTCTGATATTAATGGTTATAATATGCCTATCAAGCTGAATAACAACGCATCAGGGTCGCTTGTAGTTTGGTTATTCTGGCGAAGTTCTTTGGCTTCTGATAAATTACCGGTAGTTATGTTTTTATCAGCTTATCGATATGTCGTTTGATCGTAAAATATAAAGGAGGATTTATGAAAATTTTAACTCTAAGTTTTTCAATTCTTCTTACATTTTATGGCTGCGATCTGCTTACCAATTCATCCGGTAATTCAACCCCAATTCACAAAACGGTGATTAGCGGCGGAGTTGAATACTCTCTTGATATTCCTGCAAATAGTTTTTCACTAAATGATACACTGTCAATTTCTTTTAAAGTAAAAAATATTTCAACTTCAATAAAAGAATTTAATTTTTCCAATATCCAACAACTTGCATATCAACTAATCGATCAGAACAATAATATCGCTACTTACTATCTATATATTGTTTCACCTGCTCTAAGTCATTTTTCACTCAAACCCGGCGAAACAAAAGAGTATAATCAAATTGGATTATTTAAAGATAACAGTGGGAATTATATAAATCGCGGTAAATATTCATTGGTTGTTTTTCTTGCGGATAATAATTCTCCCAGGTTAAAGTTAGAAATTTCAGTCAATTAAAAAGTAACCCAACCCGCAATTCAAAGCATTAGCTATTGCAATTTGTTCGTTTTGAAAATTATAAAGTTTATAAATACTTTTACTTACCGAATTAACAGATATGGTTACAATAGCTGATAAGCAGAAACTAATTTAATAGAATACACAAGGAGATTTTTATGCTTCACAAAATTCATGGTAAGCAGCAGAATTCTAAATTTTGCTTTGTGTGCGGATTGAAAAACAATTTTGGTATTCACGCTCACTTTTACGTTACCGAAAATCAGGAACTGATTGCTTTATTTACTCCTTCGGAAGAACATCAAAGTTATCCCGGAAGACTTCACGGCGGTATTGCCTCAGCTATTCTCGATGAAACAATCGGAAGAGCAATTTTAAGCAAATATGAAACCGAAGTCTGGGGTGTTACAATAGAATTAAACTTAAAATTCAAAAAGCCGATTCCTCTTAATCAGCAGTTAAAAGTTATCGGCAGAATCACAAATGAGAACAACAGGATGTTTGAAGGAACGGGAGAAATAATCCTGCCGAACGGTGATGTTGCAGTAACTGCCGAAGGCAAATATCTGAAGGTACCCATAGAAAAAATTACCAACTTTGATATTGAAGAAAATGAGTGGCGCGTTGTTGAACTGGAAACGGATCCCAAAGAGATTGAAATATAATTTGCAATAACAGCCAAGTTACAATTTCCTTTCTCAGTCAATTAATATATCTTTTTGTTAATAAAGTTTTTTTTATAATTAAATACTAAAGCAATGCTGCATAAATTTTTCCGAATAATATTTTTTATCAACATTTTTTCAGTAAATGTTTTGCCACAAGGCAGTTGGTCGGGTATTAATAGTCCGACAAACGAATTTCTAAAATCAGTATTCTTTGCCGATAGTTTATACGGCTGGGTTGCAGGCAGTTCCGGCACAATTATCCATACAACCAACGGCGGCAGCGATTGGATTTTACAGGACAGTAAAATGAATTATGGAATCGAAGATGTTTTTTTCCTGAACAGGAACCTCGGATGGGCAGTTGCATGGAAATTAGATGCTCCGCCTTTTGGTACCGTAATTCTTAAAACTACAGACGGCGGTAATAACTGGACTAACAGCTTTTACAGGGAAGATAATATTTTTATGCACAGCATTATTTTTCTCGATTCGCTTAACGGATGGATGGGTGGCGAACCGCACGCATTAGTAAACTCAACTGACGGCGGTACTAATTGGCAGCAGGCGGATATCGATTCACTTACGTTTGCTTTCTTTCCGGTTCTTAATATTCAGTTCGATAAAGATAACCCTGATTACGGATACGCCTGCGGCGGAAGATTTGATATTGCCGGTGTTACCTGGAGAACATACAACGGCGGTAGTAACTGGACACCGATGGATATAGTTTACGCTCCTGCCGACCCGGTTAACCAACTGTACATTTTCGATTCATTAAATGTTATTGGCATTGGCGGCGATCCTGAATTCTTCGGAGTTTTTGTTATGAGAACTTCCGACGGCGGAGTTACATGGGATTATAACGAACTCGGAATTCAGGGGGTTGCATTCGACCTCGACTTCAGGACAAGTTATGAAGCGTGGAGTCCGTTAGGACCGGAAAGAGGTTTTGTGTTTACGGTTGACAGCGGACAGACCTGGAGCTACATTGACACACCGGACAGTGCTGCTGTTTACGATGTTGACTTTCCGGATTCGCTGCATGGTTTTGCAGTAGGAGAAAACGGTATGATACTTAAATACACTCCGCCCATAATTGATAACATTATAGAAGTAAATGAAACATATCCGAACGAACTAAAGTTATATCAAAACTATCCTAATCCTTTCAATCCCAGTACGAAAATTAAATTCGTAATTCCGTACGATGGAGAAAGAAATGCGGTTAATGTAAAATTAATTGTTTACGATGCTTTGGGAAAAGAAGTAGTAGTATTAATTGATGATGCATTGCCTACGGGTGAGTATAGTGTAGAATTCAATGCGGGCAATCTGCCAAGTGGTATATATTTCAATAGATTACAGGCAGGAGCTAAAGTTATTACTAAGAAGATGCTGCTTCTAAAGTAGTTGAAGTGGCGCTATAAGCAATATTAAAGTGTCTCAAAATGAAATATCTGTCTTTTTCAATTTGATAAAAAAAACACTCATACTCTTGATATTTAACCATTCATATTTTATCTTCAATCCACGATTTTACAGTTCACATATTGGAGAGGGCATTTTATTCCTATGGATACAATCTATAAGAAAAATCACAGGGAATCGTTTGGTTTATATTTTCTTGCAGCTATAATCTTTTCGATTATATTGTTAGTTATATCAATCATTTAAGGGATAAGTTTATTAGAATAAGTTCTATACAATAGCTGCTATCTTATTGTAAAGAAGATATAAACATCTTAATGGTGAAAGGATTACTTTATTAAAACCATAGGTTTGGTTTTGGTAATTCCATTCGCACTTACCCTGTAAAAGTATATTCCGCTCGGAAGTTTCGTTCCGTCAAAGTCAACCCGATAATTACCCGGAGTTTGTTCTTCGCTGACTAACGTTTTTAACTCTGTTCCTTTTATATCATAAACTTTCATAACCACAAAACTTCTTCTGTTCAATGAATATTCGATTACAGTAGAAGGATTAAACGGGTTTGGGTAGTTCTGTTTAAGTTGAAATGATGTTGGAATATTATCGCTGTTATCTTCTTCAACATTAACTGCGGAATACTCAACCGGAGCAGTCCATATCTGGTATATGCCGGTCGAGTTATCCATCCACACGGGAATAATTTTAGTACCGGTCGAAGTCAAATCGATATTGTCTCCCATATAGCCCTGCCCGAGTCCGCCAATCGGTACTGGTTTGAAATTATGATCACTTATCTCAAACTCAACCCAACTGTCGCCCCCATCAATTGAGCGTGCAAGGAACACACCCGATGAATCGGAAGTAGTGTTTCTGTCGTCGTAAAAAATTATATCAACTGCTCCGAACTTATCTACATGAACGGCAGGGAAGAACTGTATCTTTCCGTTGTTCAACGGATCCTGGTTAACCCGTATTCCCGAAGACCATGTAACTCCGTCATCGGTAGAGCGGTAAAGAATTATATCAGGATCGGTGCCGGCAGGAGCAAGATTCTTCTGACCCGTAACAATGTATATCCATCCGTTTCTCGGTCCGCCTGTTGTATCAATAGCAATCGAAGGTAAACCGTTAACTCTAATGTTTCCTTTTTCCGTAAGGAGTCCGGTAATGCCGTTAACCGTTAAGGCATTTTCTGTAACAGTCCAGTTAGCACCGCCGTCTTCCGACTTAGCAAAGCCGATAATGGTTTCTCTGAAAGGTGACACATTCGTTAATCCTGCCCAGCAGATATAAACCTTTCCGTTAAGCCCCATTGTAATGTCGCCTCCGGCGCTTCGTTGAACCGGATTGTTAACCTGCATCGGAGTATTCCAGTTTAAGCCGCCGTCGTCGGTAAAGGTTGACCATACGGAAAAGGGATTAGAGAACTTAACCCAAATAGCGTATGTTCTTCCGAAGTACGGGCTGCCGGGTGTTACATCGGTTGTTAACGTTGCACGTTCGAGGTCATCGGTGGAAATATTTTTTTGGAACGACCAGCTTACTCCCATATCGGTTGAACGGTGTGAGTATAAACCCGGAAACCCTGCCGTGCCTTTTCTTGTGAGTACAAATGTTCCGTTTATATCAATTGCTATTCCCGGATCGCCGTAATGGAATGTAATCGGCTCGCCGGTGCATGTATCGTTTCCGCGCCACGATTCACCGCCGTTCGTAGAAACATATATTCCTTCGCTCACAAAAAACGGGATGAATGTTAAGGTGTTTGCAGATGCGAATAAAACATCCTCGTCAAGAGGACTTTTAACAATAAAAACCTCGGTTTGATTTACATCGCTCGGATAGACTCTGAAGTTGTTTCCGATAATCAAAGAGTTATCTGCCTGTGGAAAAGCAGTGATGATTATTGCGATGGAAAGTAATATTGTTTTAGTAGATGCTTTTATGGATATCATAATAATTTTTTAAATCTGATTAAAATTGAACGAGTTGTATTTTGAATATAATTAAGCGCTCTTAAAAAGAATAACCTATATTTAGTGAGCCGAAATAGTTTCTCGGTTCTCCGGGTTCGTAGAACCTACCGCTTGCCGAATTGGTGTTTGTAAAACCTACGTAAAGCAAATTGGTAATGTTATTAACTCCGCCTGAAATTAAAAGGTTGAACTTTCCGAAAACCATATCGAATCCGAGAACGGAATTCAGCAGGTTATAAGCATCGGTTTTATCGCTGTTTGCATCATCAACCCAAAGTCCGCTTACACCCATATAACTCACCTTAAAAAATCCCGTGATAGTGCTGTAGATAGGAAAGGAGTATGACAACGCCGTATAAATATTATGTTCGGGAACGCTGGGAGCGTAGTTTCCTGCAAAGTCCTTTTCCACTTCAACTATGTTTCCAACCGAATCGAAGAGCACGGTTTTGGTTAGATAACTATCGTAAATGAAATCGGAATAAGTGTATGAAAAGTCGAGCTTAAGCCCTTTGTAAATTTTAACGGAGGTTCCGAGTTCCAGTCCCTGCCTTGTTGTTTTAGCAGCGTTCCTGAAAAACACATCACCGAAAAGTTCGAAGGGAACAATTTCGTTATCGATTTTTATATTGAAGTAGGTTGCTTCGAAAATCATATCGTAAAAGAGATCGGAGTCGAATGAAATCAGGTTGCCTTTAATGCCTATTTCGAAGCTGCGCGATTTCTGTGCTTCGAGATCAGGGTTGTAAAGCTCGGCAGGATCGAAACTATCGAGTTCGTTCTTTGCCGGG
>JAJRSV010000266.1 GCA_024278655.1 Bacteroidota bacterium
ATGCCGGCGAGGGAAGAATCCGTCGTGCTATGTCGAGATCGGGTAAAGATGATTTTTGGGGAATAAGAAGATACCTGCCGAGGCAAACGAGAAATTACGTTCCGCAATACATTGCAACTTGCCTTATTGCTTTAGACCCGGAAGCTTACGGTTTTACAAATATCGAGCGCGATAAGCCGTATGAGTATGAAACTTACAGAGTGAAAGGAGCTATCGATCTCGGATTTTTAGCACAAAGTGCAAACACCGATATTGAAACTTTACAGGATATGAATCCCGAGCTTACACAGTTAAGCACTCCGCCGGAATACGAAGGCGGCTATCCGCTGAAAATTCCCAAAGGTTCGCTTAAGGTTTTTGCTTCGAAGATGAATAACATTCCCGAATCAGCCAGACGGACTTTTATGGTTCATACGGTTAGAAGGGGAGAAAACCTTACACGCATTGCCAGCAAGTACGGCGTTACAATTTACGACCTTGCAGACGCAAACAACATCAGTACAAAATCTAAACTTTACGCAGGCGTAAAGCTGAAGATACCCGTACTCGTTAATCCGACAGAAACTGATTTTGCGAGCAATACCGATATTCAGGTTGCGCTCGAAGACGGACAAAGCGGAGATGAAAATTATGTTTCGCCTTACGCCGATTTAAACCGAGCCGAAAATAAAGAGGAAGAGAATGTTGAACAGAATCCGGAAGTTGCCGTAAACGAAAACACCGATGACCTGGAAGCAATTGACGAAAGAATTTTATCCGAACCTGTGATTCCGGATGGATATGTTCTGGTTGAGTACACGGTTAAAAAGGATGATAGTCTTTTAGGAATTGCGGACAGGTTCAATACAAGAGTAAGCGATATAAGAAACTGGAACAACATTCCTTACACCACAACGATAAGAGTGGGACAAAAGCTTAGCATCTACGTTCCCGAAGCCAACAGGGACTATTACGCAAGTCTCGATAAAAGCACAAGAATAGAAGAGAAAGCAAACATCGAAAGCTCGATGGTTTATCACAGAATAAGAAGGGGCGAAAGTCTCGGCTTAATTGCAGAACGTTACGGTGTAAGGGTAAGTCAGATTAAAAAATGGAACCATTTAAGAGGCAATAAAATTATCGCCGGTAAAAAACTTAAGATTTACACAGACGGTTCAAAAATAACAAGCACTAAAAATTTAAACACGAATAAAGTTTACAAGAATACAAAAGCCAATGTTTACCGTTACAGGGTAAGGAAAGGCGATACCATAAGCGAGATTGCCGAAATGTATGGCGTTAGTACACGTGACATAAGAAGATGGAACGGCTTGAGGAGTAATAAAATAATAGCCGGGCAAACGTTAAAAATATTTTCAAACGAACCGGACTACTCTTCGAACGAAACAAATACTGAAACAAAAGGCAAGAATGTTAATTACTATAAAATTAAACCGGGCGATACTCTCGGTAAAATAGCAGAGCTTTATAAAGTAAGCGCTTCCGATATAAGAAAGTGGAACGGTATCTCAGGCAACAAAATTATAGCCGGACAGAAATTAAAGATTTATTCCAACTACGGTCCCGGTAATTATCTTGCATCCGATGATTCTAAAAAAAACGAAACGAAAACAACCACAAAAAAATCGGTTAAATACAAGATTAAGAAGGGCGATACTATCGGCAGGATTGCAGAGAAGTATCATGTTTCCGCTAATCAGATAAGGCAATGGAACGGGATGAGCAGTAATAAGATAGTAGCCGGTAAAACGCTTATCATTTACCCGGGAACTAAAAAAGAGGTTACGAAAACCACAATAAAAAAATCTTCCGGAAATTATGTTTATCATAAAATAAAAAGGGGAGAAACCATAAGTCAGATTGCCGAAAAGTATAAAGTTTCGATTACGGATATCAGAAAGTGGAATAGCTTAAGCAGCAATAAAATTGTTGCCGGCACTACGCTAAAGATTAAAAAAGATGCCGCTATTAATACAGATAAATATCACATAGTAACAAAAGGCGAGTCGCTCTACTCGATTGCCAAAAAGTATAACACTACAATTCAAAAAATAAAATCGCTGAATAAATTGTCCGGCAGTACTATTACTCCCGGACAGAAATTAAGAGTGGGTTGATACTGTTTGTAAATCGAATTAATATTGGGGTGTAAATAAACAGATTTTTTTTGAACCTTAAGCCGTTAGGGGTGTTATCCCAAGCCGGGATGACTGAGATAATACCCTTGAACCTGATCTGGATAATGCCAGCGTAGGGAAACGGGCTAAAGATCTTACCGACATAACGAATGATTAAGATTTTAGCCGTTTCACCAACGGCTTTTTTAGTTTATGGAGGTGTGTCATGAAAATCTTAGTCGTTCTATCATTGTTTTTAAATGTGATTGCTGCTGCACAGCCAATAGTGATAAAAGGCAGAGTGCTTGATGCAGAAACCAAATCACCTTTACCCGAAGCAAACGTTCTGCTTATCGATGAGCAGACCCGCGGCACTACTACCGATACCGGCGGTGAATTCGCACTTGAAACAGGAATTACCTCCAATGCCCAACTTAAAATAAGTTACGTTGGATACGAAACGAAAGTAATTTCTTTAAATGACTTATCTTCGCTTCCTTCAATCGAGAATGATTCGGGTGAAAAAGTTTATCTCTTCTATCTGAATACAAAAATAATTCCTTCACAAACTGTTCTCGTTGAAGCATCGGTAGGTGAAAAGGGAATTACACCTCTGGCATTCGAGCAGATAACACAAAAAGAGATTGAAGAAAATTATACGGTTTATGATATTCCGAAATACTTAAGCGATTTACCTTCAACAACATTCTATTCGGAAAGCGGAAATGCAATCGGTTATAACTATTTAAGCATACGCGGTTTCGATCAGCGGAGAATATCGGTTTCAATCAACGGCATTCCGCAAAACGATCCGGAAGATCACAACGTTTACTGGCTCGACTTCCCCGATTTACTTTCGAGCACGGGATTGATTCAGGTGCAACGTGGCGCAGGTTCCGGAGTGTTCGGATATCCTGCAATCGGCGGCTCGATAAATCTTATAACTACCTCGTTCTCCAACAAACCGAAGCTCGAACTTAATGCATCGTACGGCTCGTATGTTACTAGAAAATACTCCGCAGCATTCTCGAGCGGATTGATAGATAATAAGTATTCGGTTTATGCAAAGCTCGGACAGATACTAAGCTCCGGGTATAAAAACTCAACCTGGGTCGATTTCAAATCTTACTTTCTCTCGGCGGTTCGATACGATAAAAACTTTACAACTCAAATTAACTTTTACGGCGGACCGCTCGCAGACGGTCTCGGTTATACCGGTGTGGCAAAGTTTGCAGTGAAGGATAAAAATTTAAGACGCGCAAATTATTCGTACTGGGAAGCGGATGAAAACGGTTATACTTTTACATTAGACAGAAGACCCGAAGAGATCGAGAATTTTTCGCAACCGCATTTCGAACTTTTGAATGAATGGCAGATAAACGACAAGCTGAAATTCAACTCGGCGTTATTTCTCATTTTAGGCAACGGCTTTTTCGATTTCGACGGTTCCTGGGCTGATACAACTTATTTACGATTAACGCAGGATAACGGATTCAATCCTCAGCAGAATCCCGGCAATGTTTTAATAAGAGCAATGGTCGAAAACACACAGTACGGATGGATACCACGCTTTAGTCTCGATCATGAAAACGGTGTTTTTATTTTCGGCGGTGAGTTAAGGAAACATAAATCGATGCATTGGGGAAGCATTAATTTCGGTGAGAATTTACCCGAAGGAATTACAAAAGATTACCGCTACTACTTTTACCGCGGCGGAAAAGATATTGCAAGCGCGTTTGTGCACGAGTCGTATTTTCTGAACGATCAGATAAATCTGTTAGGTGAACTGCAGCTTGCATACAATCAGTACCGCTTGTACGACGAAGCTTATGTGGGAAACGACTTTACCATTACAAATGTATTCTTTAATCCGCGCTTCGGGATAAATTATAAACCGTCCGACTTTATGAATATTTTCGTTTCGTTTGCACGCGTTTCGAGAGAGCCGCGCCTGAAAACTTACTACGATGCAGCCGAATCGAGCGGCGGAGCAGTACCGCAATTTGAACAAAGACCCGACGGCACTTATGATTTCAGCAAACCGCTTGTTAAACCTGAAACAATGAATGATATTGAAATAGGTGCAACCGTTGCAGGCACTTCCTATTCGGTAACGCTTAATTTGTTCTATATGTTATTCAACGATGAAATTGTAAAGAACGGACAATTAGACAGGTTCGGGCAGCCGGTAACCGGTAATGTTGATAAAACAGTTCATACAGGTGCGGAGCTTTCTTTCCTCTTTAAGTTATGGAAAGACAGAATTGAACTATTCGGAAACGGAACGATCAGCAGGAACACAATTGAAGACGGAAAGTTCTTTTTAGGTGAGAATGAATTCATCGACTTAAGCGGTAACAGGATAAGCGGCTTTCCCGATTACCTTGCGAACATAGGAATTGCGTTCAGATATAAAGGATTGTATTTGAGATGGACAGGTAAGTATGTCGGGAAATTCTTCTCCGATAATTATGATGAAAATCTTAAAACTTATTTACAGCAGCATCCGGATTTTGTAAGTTATACCGATAACGTTAACGATGCTTACTTTGTGTCGGATGCTTATTTGAGTTATGAATTTCCCGTACTCAATGCACTTACTCCGTGGAAAATATTTCTGCAAGTAAATAATATTTTTGATAATTTGTATTCGGCTTATGCGATTGGTAAGGAGTTTTTTCCCGCAGCCGAAAGAAACTTTATTGCCGGCGTTCAAATAGGTATGTAATAATGCTCCTTCGGTTTTACGAATGTTTTTATCGGTGATGATTATATACATTAGTAAATATTCAGAATTGTCATTCTGAACGTAACGACCTGCCTGACCGGCAGGCAGGAGTGGAGTGAAGAATCTCTGCCAATGTATTAGTTGAGATTCTTCGCTTCGCATCTCTGCCGACAGACAAGCTCAGAATGACAATAGTGAGACTTTTTACTCCACTCAACAATGGAGTGCTTCGCAAACATAATCGAGGTAATTTTAATCAAGTGAAAAAATGTATAATACTCGCAAACGGAAAACCTCCCCGCAAAAGTATTATCACCTGCGTC
>JAJRSV010000018.1 GCA_024278655.1 Bacteroidota bacterium
AACATTGAAGAGCGTGTGAATAAAATGATTGAAGCCGGACTCGTTAATGAAGTTAAAAATCTACTTAACGAAGGTTACAACGAAAAACTGAATTCGTTGAACACAGTCGGTTACAAAGAAATAATTTCTTACCTGAAAGGAGAATACGATTTAAATCGTGCAATGGAACTTATAAAAAGAAACACGAGAAGATATGCAAAACGTCAGATAACTTGGTTCAATGCAGATACACGAATAAAGTGGTACGATATAAAATCAAAAATCGATTTGGATAAATTGGCAGAGGAAATTGCGGGTTCATTTTAAAAGATTTTTATTTCAACAATCATTTTTATTCGATATATTTTCGTATAGAAATTAGTAATGTTAGAAGATTAATGTTCTCTTCCGGAAAATCTTCTGACAAGTTAATCCATTATTTTTCCAATTAACAGGGAGAGTTAATAATGATTGGAATAGTTGGATACGGATCCTACCTCCCGCGCTACCGCGTTAAAGTAGAAAGCATTGCAAAGCAATGGGGCTCAGACCCCGAAGCTATAAAACGCGGATTAAAACTTTTCGAGAAAACCGTTCCCGGAATGGATGAAGACACAATAACAATTTCTGTAGAAGCTTCGAAGAATGCTTTGAAGCGCGCAGGGATTGATCCCGAAAAAATCGGTGCGGTTTACATCGGCTCCGAATCTCATCCTTATGCGGTTAAACCGAGCGGAACAATATTGCTCGAAGCACTCGGCATAGGCAACGATGTGCATGTTGCAAGCTACGAGTTCGCGTGCAAAGCGGGAACCGAAGCAATGTACACCGCTTACAGTCTTGTTAAAGCGGATGAAATGGAATACGCTCTTGCAATCGGTGCAGACACATCGCAGGGCGCACCGGGCGATGCTCTCGAGTATTCCGCATCGGCAGGCGGCACTGCATTTATTATGGGTAAGCAAAACGTAATTGCCGAAATATTGTTCACTCATTCCTACACTTCGGATACACCCGACTTCTGGCGAAGGGAACACGAATTTTATCCGCGCCATGCCGGAAGGTTTACAGGCGAACCGGCTTACTTTAAGCACGTAGTTAATGCCGGCAAAAAACTTCTGGAAAAATCGAATATGAAACCGGAAGATTTTAAGTATGCTGTTTTCCACATGCCTAACGGTAAATTCCCGCAGATAGCCGCAAAGAAACTCGGCTTTACTTTAGAGCAGATTGAAACCGGCTGGATAGTTCCCTGGATGGGCAACACTTATTCCGGTTCTTCACCCACCGGATTATCTGCAATATTGGATGTTGCAAAACCGGGCGATAAAATATTTATGGTTTCGTTCGGTTCCGGTGCGGGAAGCGACGGTTTCATATTTAACGTAACCGATAAGATTGTTGATGTTCAGGATAAAGCACCGAAGCTGAAAGAGATGCTCGATAATAATAAAATATATCTTGATTACGGTGAGTACGCAAAATTCAGAGAAAAAATTATTCTCAACCAGTAGGGAGAATTTATTATGAAAGAAGTAGCAGTAATCGGAGTTGGAATGACAAACTTCGGGGAATTATGGAACAAATCCATAAAAGATATTTTTGTTGAAGCGGCGCTTAAAGCAATCGATAATGCCGGTGTCGATCATATCGATTCGATGTACATAGGTACGATGTCCGGCGGTTTGTTCGTTGGGCAGGAACATATCGGAGCGGTAATGGCTGATTATCTCGGAATGAATCCCGTACCTGCAACACGTGTTGAATCGGCTTGTGCTTCGGGCGGAACCGCTTTCAGACAAGCTTACTTTGAAGTTGCTTCGGGAAGCAGTGAGATTGTTTTAGCAAGCGGAGTTGAAAAGATGACCGACGGTGTTGATGTGACCGCTGCACTGGCAACTGCTGCCGACCAGGAATACGAAGTTTATAACGGAGTTACTTTCCCCGGTTTGTATGCAATGATTGCAAACGCACATATGCATCAGTATAAAACCACCCGTGAACAGTTAGCGGCAGTCGCCGTTAAAAATCACAGGAACGGTAAGAACAATCCGAATGCTCAATTCAGAAATGAAATTACAATTGAACAGGTGCTTAACTCAACTTTAGTGGCTGATCCGTTAAGACTACTCGACTGTTCTCCTGTAAGCGACGGCGGAGCGGCTGTAATACTTTGTTCGATGGAACTGGCAAAACAGTTTACCGACTCCCCTGTTCGGGTTATTGCATCGGCACAGGCATCCGATACAATTTCGCTTTACGAAAGAGATAGTCTTACAACTCTTAAAGCCGTTTCAGATGCAGCTGCAAAAGCATATAAGCAAGCCGAGTTAAAACCGGACAACATAGACATTGCGGAAGTTCACGACTGCTTTACCATTGCCGAAATAGTTGTAAGCGAAGACCTCGGCTTTTTCGAAAAGGGCTGCGGCGGTGCCGCCGTTGAAGAAGGCAAGACTTCACTCGAAGGTCAGATACCAATTAACACAAGCGGCGGATTGAAATCGAAAGGGCATCCGGTCGGTGCTACAGGAATAGCGCAGATAATAGAATTATACGAACAGCTTACAGGTCAGGCAGGTAAGCGGCAGGTAAAAGATGCAAGAATAGGATTAGCACAAAATATGGGCGGCTCGGGTGCAAGTTGTACAATAAATATTCTGGAGGCAGTATGATTAGTCCGAAATATGCAAGAGAAATTCCTCAACGTTATCGTCTCGAAGCGGCTAAGTGTAAAAGCTGCGGTAAGATTAATTTTCCTCCCCGGCTCGTTTGTCCGAGATGCAAGTCGCGCGAATTTGAAACGGTTCGGTTAAGCAATGAAGGAAAGATATTAACATACACGATAATAAGAGTTTCATCCGATACATTTTCGCACCAAACACCTTATGCGGTTGCAATTATCGAAACAAACGACGGAGCAAAACTGATGGCAATGATTGCAGACTCGGATTTGAATGAAATTGAAATCGGAAAGAAAGTTAAACTTGTGTTCAGAAAGATTCAGGACGAGGGAGTTTGGGGACTTCATTGCTACGGTTATAAGGCGGTATTAATTTAAGCTTCTCCCCTATCTTTTAATAAAATTCAGTCCCCGTCATCTCGCTTGCGGCGGGGGCTGAAATCATAAAAAATTTTTCATTTTTCCCCGAAACTATTTTATAATTAATCAGGTTTTATTAGTTTTGATATTAAATAAGATAAAATTATCTGATTTAATGTGACCGGATATAATTCAAACAGGGAAGATCATATTTTTAACGTCTCACAACATACTTTGTGCAGATATTCCCGTATCTGTTATTCACTTTCAGGCAACACATTCTGCTTTAATTTTTCATTAATATTTTCTCTGAAATCATTCCCCTCAATCTTTTCAACCAAAAATAATTTTAAAGGATTAAACAAATGGTTATAGCAAGCATAGTTGTTAATTGTACCTCCGATCAGTTCGAAGAGATAAAAAAATGGATCGGCAAAAAGAATGAACTGGAAATTGTTCAGACCATGGATCAGAAAATTGCCGTGGTAATCGAAGCGGACTCGACCGAAAGCGTGGCAGTAATCTCGGAAGAGATCAATTCGTTGAACGGAGTTACGAGTGTAGAGATAGTATCGCACTTTTTCGAGGATGAAATTTTTAATTCATCCGATATACCGAACTAAAAAAGAGTAAAACAATTTTCTTCAAATAATACCGGAGAGAGTAATGAGCAATTTTAACCGTAGAGAATTTATTAAACGAACCGCAGCATCAATTGCGGTCGCTTCCCTTTTCAGTTCCTGTGAGACTGAAAGGAAAGGAGCACTTAATCAATCAAGGGGCGGCGAACTTGACCCGCTTGGAATTACATGGGATAAAACCGTATGCCGTTTCTGCGGAACCGGATGCGGTGTTTTGGTCGGCAGAAAAAACGATAAAGTTGTTGCAACAAAAGGCGACCCCGATTGCTGGTCGAACAAAGGACTTAACTGTATTAAGGGTTACTTTTTGGCAAAGATACTTTACGGCAAAGACCGTCTGAAGAAACCGCTCATAAGAAAAAACGGAGAACTTGTTGAAGCAAGCTGGGACGAGGCACTCAACCTGATTGCTTCGAAATACGAGACGATACTTAAAGAGCACGGTTCCGATGCAGTTGCAATGTTTGGCTCGGGACAATGGACAATATTCGAAGGTTACGCCGCAATTAAATTTATGAAAGCCGGACTTGGTTTTATCTCAAAGGACGGTGTCGGTTCAAACCACCTTGAACCAAATGCGAGAATGTGCATGGCAAGTGCGGTTGCTGCTTTTATGCGTACGTTCCAATCCGATGAACCGATGGGAAGTTACGAAGACATTGAACACGCCGATACGTTTTTTACCTGGGGCGCAAATATGGCTGAAATGCATCCGGTACTTTTTTCAAGAATTATCGATACAAAATTAAAAAATCCTGATAAGGTTAAACTTATTGACCTAGGAACACAGTACACAAGAGTTTCGGAAGAAGCCGACCTCTTTCTCGAGTTCACTCCGCAAACCGATCTGGCAATTGCCAATTACTTTGCAAACTATATTATTCAGCACAAGCTCTACGATGAAAAATTCGTTAAAGAAAATGTTGTGTTCAAAAAAGGAACGACAAACATAGGTTACGGTCTGAAGGACGGCGGAGGTGATATTCCTAAAAACGCCGGTGCTATGACGCTGATAAGTTTTGATGAATACAAGAAGTTCGTTTCGACTTATACGGTTGATTATGTATCGAAGCTTTCCGGTGTTCCGAAAGACAAACTCGAAGAAGCAGCCAAACTCATTTCGGATCCGGATAGGAATGTTGTTTCGTACTGGACGATGGGATTTAACCAGCACACACGCGGAACGTGGATAAATCATCTTGTTTATAACATTCACCTGTTAACGGGAAAAATTTCCAAGCCGGGCAACGGACCGTTTTCGTTAACAGGTCAGCCGAGTGCATGCGGAACTGCGAGAGAGGTTGGTACGTTCGCGCATCGTTTGCCTGCCGATATGGTAGTAAAAAATGAAGAGCACAGAAAAAAAGCTGCCGAAATCTGGAAGATTCCCGTTGATAAAATAAATCCCAAACCCGGACTCCATACAATCGAAATGTTCCGTGCAATTGACAACGGGAAAATTAAATTACTCTGGGTTCAGGTTTCTAATCCCTTCCAAACATTGCCTAACTTAAACCGGTACCGGAAAGCAGCCGAAGACAGAGACGTGTTTATAATCGTTTCGGATGTTTATCCGACAAGATCAACCGAAGTTGCAGATGTTGTATTACCATCGGCAATGTGGGTTGAAAAGGAAGGGGCTTACGGCAATGCAGAACGCCGCACCCAGCACTGGAATCAGATTGTTCCGCCGCCCGGCGATGCTAAAAACGAAATATGGCAAATGTACGAAGTTGCAAAACGTTTGAAAGTCGGTGATAAAACTGTTGCCGATATAATTTACAACTTCAGCGAAGATAATTTCTATAAAGAAATGTGGGAAGAGTACCGAAGCTTCGGACTCGGTATGGGCAAAGACCTTGCACCTTATGAAGTTCTAAAGCAAGAGCACGGAGTTGTATGGCCATACGTTTACAAGGGTGAAGGCGTAAACCACAAATATGAATTCGCTTCCGTATGGAATGAGATTGAAGATACACAGGGCGATGCAGTTTCGGTTAAGTGGCGGTACAATGCAAAGTACGATCCTTATGCGGCAAAATTCATTAAAGAACATCCCGAAAGAAAATTCGAAAACGGAATTGTTTTTTATAAAGCAAAGAAAAACAATTACAGGGCTACAATACTTGCTGTTCCTTACGAACCACCTGCGGAAGTACCCGATAACGAATTTCCGTTCTGGCTTTGCACCGGACGTGTGCTTGAGCACTGGCATACCGGAACAATGACGATGCGGGTTCCCGAGTTAAGAAGAGCCATGCCCCGTGCAGTTGTAAATATAAATCCCGACGATGCAAAACGTTTGGGTATAAAACGCGGTGACCTTGTTAAAGTTTCATCAAGAAGAGGCGAGGTTGTGTTCCCTGCCGATATTAACGGAAGAACCGTACCCAACAGAGGAAACATATTCATTCCGTTTTACGATGAAACAAGATTAGTAAACGAAATAACACTCGATCAGTACGATCCGATTTCGAAAGAACCCGATTATAAAAAATGTGCAGTTAAAATTGAGAAGGTATAATTGAAACGACGCGACTTCATAAAAAGAACTATCGTATTCGGTGCAGTCGGATTTACGGCGGGCTTTTCGATGATTCAACTCGCGGAATCCGGGAAGTCATATTATTTCAGACCGCCGGGAGCATTGCCCGAAGCTGAGTTTATATCTGCCTGCATCAAATGCGGCGAGTGCATTCAGGCGTGCCCTTACGATACGTTGAAGTCAGGAAGCATTTCCGATGGAACAAGCAGTGGAACGCCTTACATCGAATTCAGGGAAACACCTTGCTATATGTGTGAGGACATTCCGTGTGTTGCCGCTTGTCCGACTGATGCGCTCGATCATAATCTGAAAGACATAACAAAAGCATCGATGGGCACGGCAGTAATAACCGACAGAGAAGCGTGCCTTTCGCTGCAGGGTATCCGCTGCGAAATATGTTACCGTGTTTGCCCGTTAATTGATAAAGCTGTTACGTTAAACAAGTACGAGCAAAAGATAACAGGCAGGCATACCGTTTTCGAACCGGTGATTCATAAAGAGTACTGCACCGGATGCGGAATCTGTGAAAACGCGTGCCCGTTGGATGAACCGGCTATTACGGTTTTGCCTTCGCAGCGCGGAGATAAATCGGGACATTATTTCTATCTAAACGAAAACGGATGATTGATTAAATGATAAGCCGGATAAAAAATAACAGGAGAAAATTTTTAAGGAGAACAGTTCAGATTGTTGTTATCCTTATTCTCTTTTCTCCGGCGCTCGGTTATACGTTTTTCCGCGGCACTTTAATTTCGAGTACGGTGTTCGGTATTCCGTTAACCGATCCGGTTGCCGCAATCGATTATATGCTTGCAGCTAAAAGCATCTATATTCCGTTGCTTGCCGGATTCGGAATTGTTCTTTTATTTTATTTCGTTGTAGGCGGCAGGGCATTTTGCGGATGGGTATGCCCGATCTGGCTTTTATCCGAATATTCTGCAAAACTTCATTCACGTTTCAGAATATTTAGTTATAAGCCGAACCAAAATCTGCGCTACTACCTGCTCGGCATATTTTTTCTGTTAGCACTGGTAACTTCCAAACCGGTGTTCGAGATTGTTTCACCAATCGGAATAATCAGTCAGAATATTTCGATGGGCTTTGAAATAAATCACGATGTATTCGGAAGCAGTCAGGCGCTGGAATCGGGGGTTCCTTACGGGAATATAAAAGAGAATATTCTTACCGGTGAAGTTGAATCGTTCAGAATACTTATTAACTCATCGTTATGGATAATTGCTTTATTATTTTTGATTGATGTTTTTATTTCGAAAAACTTTTGGTGTAAGTATGTTTGTCCGGTCGGTGGATTTTATTCTTTATTGGGAAAACGATCGCCGGTTAAAATAAAAATCGATCACGATAAATGTATTCAATGCGATGATTGTTTTAATGTATGTTTGGTGCACGAAGTTCTTAACGATCCGGTTTACGGCGAATCGGATTGGGTTAACGACGGATCGTGTACTAATTGCCTGGACTGCATAGATGTTTGTCCTGAAAAAGCACTTAATATTGGTTTTAAAATAAACAGGAGTGACAAATGAAACTCGTACACTATTTCACTTTAATTGTTGCATTGCTTTTACTGTTTTCAGCTTGCGAAGAAAAGCAAAAAAAATCAAACGAACCGTTAACGGCTAAGGACAGTTTAAATCTTCAGCTTGTTAAAAACGATAACGTCGCTTTGCTCGGTTCGCCACCGATGATTCCAAAGGATCATCCTGTAGAAATTGGAGACGATATTGCGTTACATCAAAACGGTGGAAAAGACTGTCTCGATTGCCATAACGACCCCGAAGAGGAAGACGCACCACAAACGCTTCATCCGGAAAGATATAACTGTCTGCAATGCCATATTCCCGACAGGAACGATATTGCTTCGGAAGATGATTTTAAAGTAGATAACGTTTTCAAAAAAGAAACAAAATTCTAATCAGTTACGGTAAAACAGTGAAGACAAGAAAAGAGTTTTTAACCAAAACATTTAAAATGGTCACCGGCGCTGTTGCAACGGTAATCGATAAAAAACTTCCTGCCGAGTTTAAGGAATTTGAATGCCCGCTTTTTCCACCGGGAGCAGCAGAAGATTTTATCGATAGATGCGCAGCGTGCGGTGACTGTGCTATGGCTTGTCCTGCCGGTGCAATCAAATTAAAAAATGTTGATTTATACGGAAGGAAGTATCCGGTAATCGAACCTTCTAAAAAAGCCTGTGTTATGTGTGAAAGTTTGTGGTGCATCGACGCCTGCTGCAGCGAAGCATTAGTCATGAACGATGAAAATGTTTTCCCTAAAATGGGAACCGCGGTAATCAAAGAAGATTTTTGTCTCGCATACAACGGCTCAAGTTGTATGACCTGCTACGATGCCTGTCCATTAAAACGAAGTGCAATAAAAATGAAATCGAATAAGCCGGTTATAATCGACGAAGAATGTACCGGCTGCGGAATATGCGAGGAAGTTTGTGTGATAAACCGTCCGAAAGGAATTGTTATCAACCCGCATTCGTTTTCGTTTGAGGAAGAGCACAATTAATCTTGCTAATTATATTAAAAGCAAATCATCAAACCCTCAATTAATCGCAGAGATAATTTTTCCTAAATAATATTTAACTTTATTTAGTAAATGATAAAAATATTATAAGGAACTGGTTATGTCCGACATTCCAAAAAGATTTAAAGACTTTATGGAAGCACATCCGGCAATTGCAGCGGCTTACGAATCTCTTGGCACTGCAGTTCATTCGGACGGACCGTTGGATGAGAAAACCCGCTCGCTTATAAAACTTGGTATTTCCACAGGTGCCGGATTGGAAGGTGCGGTTCATTCGCATGCACGTAAAGCTTTGGAAGCGGGAGCAACTAAAGAAGAAATGCAACACGCTGTAATTCTGGCAATTCCCACAATCGGTTTTCCGTCTGCAATGGCTGCTTTAAGCTGGCTGGAAGATATTATAAGTAAAGAAGAAAATTAAAGAGTTAAGATTTGTTTGTTCAGGAAGAAACCGAATTAACTAAAGAAAGAACGGATGAGCTTAACAGGTTGGTTATCTGGAAGCTTACCGCGCTGTGGGCTTTCAGCGAAGCTGCATTGGGAGGAGTGCTGCATGCATTTAAGGTTCCGTTCAGCGGAATATTTATCGGCAGTGCTTCGGCTACACTTATTTCACTTATCGCATATTTCTCAAACAGTAAAACATCAATTTTAAAAGCAACTTTAATGGTCGTGCTGGTTAAAGCGATGGTGAGTCCACACACTCCGCTTACGGCTTACTTCGCAGTATTCCTGCAGGGAACGATGGGACAACTGCTGTTCCTTAATAAAAAGTTTTTCCGGCTTTCTGCTATGTTGCTTGCAGTGCTTACTCTGCTTACTTCTTCAATGCAGAAGATTATAATCTTAACCGTAGTCTTCGGTAAAACTCTCTGGGAATCGATAGACCTTTTTGTAAACTTTGTAGCGAAAAAATTTCTTTCGTCAGAGAATTCAATTGACTTCAGCTTCAGTTATTTGATTGTCGGGATTTATCTCGGAATACATTTGCTGTTCGGAGTTTTTATCGGATACATTGCCGGGAAGCTTCCCTACTGGATTGAAGACGTAATAAAAACAAACGGATTGGAAATCAAATCATTCAAAGAAAGCGGTAATAATTTCGTCAGGAAGAAAAAGGGAAAAAGAAAAAGATGGTGGCAGCGCCCTTCGGGACTTTTGTTTTTCACGTTTGCCGCAGTTATGGTTATCCTGTCATATTTCTATCCCGAGTTCGGCAAAAACAAAGCGTATGAAATAATTATAATGACGCTGCGTGCAATTGTTATTATGATATTATGGTATACGCTTCTTGCACCTTTGTTACTTAAATTGTTCAAGCGATATGTTTCGAAAAAACAAACTGTTTACTCAACCGAGATAAATAAAATCATAAGCGTTTTCCCTCACCTGCGATCGATTGCTGTTTACAGCTGGAAGATATCCTCTTCCGAAAAATCGCTGCGAAAAATAAAATCATTTATCATTTATCTTATTGCATTTATTCTGTTAACCGAATTCGATAATCGATGAGACCGCTGTTTATTCTTTCCGGACCGGTTCACACCGGCAAAACCACCAATCTACTGCACTGGCTCAAAGAAAAGAAAAATGTTTACGGAATACTTGCTCCGGTTATTAATGGTAAACGTTATTTGCTCGATATAAACACCGGTGAAAAGAAATTACTTGAAACAAATAAAGATGATTACAATTCAAATGTTTTACGTGTGGGAAATTATTTTTTTTACAAAGATGTTTTCGATTGGGGTACCAATGTTATACTGAAAGCAATAAACCAAAAACCTGCGTGGCTGGTTATTGATGAGTTCGGACCTTTGGAATTGGGAGACAACGGATTGGAACCGGCAATAAATAAAGTTATAAATGAAGATAAGCTATTAGCCAATACAAATGTGATAATTATAATAAGAGATAATTTAATGTTGGATTTTATTCACAAATATATTTTTTCAGGAATAGATTTAAGGTGGTTCTTTTTTGATTAGCAGAGAGGTCGTTCCTACTTTTGTTATTTCTTTTTCATTCCTCAACCCGGCACTGCCGTGCCGGGCTATAAATAGGTCATCCCTACGGGATTTTTTTGTGGAGCCAATAAAGAGAGCAATAATTTGTTAGTGATAACCTCCTAACGGTTTCGTTTAGTAGTACCAGCACTGTGCAAAGACAAATAGTCCCGGAGGGACGATCCTATTTGTAACACAGCACGATAGTGCTGTGACAAAACAATACCAACAAAACATCAAAGTCCCGGCGGGACGACCTATAAGTTTAAATTTGCAACCGGTTAGAATATAGTCGTTCCTGTTTTTATCATATCGCATTTAATTGACTTTTTATTTATTTTGTAATTAATATTTCACTCAGCGAATATTCTTAAACGCAGCTATTGATTTGCCAGAAATATTAAAATTACTCAAGTTGACCGCCACAAATTATGCAGCCAATAAAAGGTTTTTAAGTTCATAAGATAGTTTATCCTTCGATTGATT
>JAJRSV010000019.1 GCA_024278655.1 Bacteroidota bacterium
ATATTCAACAAGAATTATTTATCGATCCTCCCGATCCGAAGGCAGAAATAATTGCCGATTTGAGGGACCCGAATAATCAGACTATTTCCATTAAAGGTGTGTTATACCCTTTTCTTGCAATCTCTCCCGAACTCAGAGCAAGGGTTATCACTTATCCGTTTAAAATTAATCTGGAAGAGAACATAAATTACGGGAGTGTTTTCACCAGGGTTATAAGTAAAATAAAAGTTAATAAAGCACTTTCTCCGCCAACCAAGCAGCAGATATCGTCGAACCTTTGGTATATAAACCCGTTCTTCCAAATGCTCGGCGGCGAACGTTTCGGTATTCCTATAAAGAAAGATATCGGAATTTCATTCGGTCTGGAAACCAGATATGAAGGACCGCTGAACACAAACTTTGTGGAAGCCAACTTTCATATATTAGGCGCATACGGCGGTGCATTTACAAACATCGATCCGTTAATAAATACATTCACAACCAACAACTTCAATAACCTTATAGTTACAACAGGATTTCAGATTGGTTACGTAATTCCTTTCGGTAACTTTTTTGAAATAAGTTATATGGATGTGATAGACGAGTTTACGGACCAACAAAGACAAAAATATCTGAGTCCGAATAAAGGTACCGTTGTCTTTAACGAAGACGGCACGGTAAAATATCAGGCAAGACTGCTTGAAGGTTCATACTTTAACTGGGAGTTCAGATACCCTCTTAAGTTTTTGGGTTCTACAAAAGGAAGAGTTTATGTTGCCCAGTATTTGGATGAGTGGCATATGGGTTTCGATTTCAGAGAGATGTCGCTGGCAGGCAGCACATTCGATTTCTGGTTCGATGCTATGCCGAGCAGCAAAACAAGAAATCCGCAGTATGTTTTAAATCTAACGGTTCAGAAAATTGCCGAAAGCTGGGCGTTTAGTGCATTCTCAATCGGACCTTCGATACTTTTATCGAGGCTTTCCGATGGTGGTTTCGGTATATTAAAAATATTTGTAAACTTAAGATTGAAGGTTGGGTCTTCTCTTTAATGTTCACTTATCAACCAAAATTAAAACCCCGGTTATTTGCAGCCGGGGTTTTTTTGTTGGATAAAAATTAGTTGAGAGCTTTTATAACTTCGGAATGAATGCCCGCACTTGCAGCGATTATGCTTGTGCCCGTAACAGGATCGTTCCCCTGATAATCGGTTATCACCCCGCCCGCGCCTTTAATAACAGGAATTAACGCCATCGAATCCCAAACAGACATAACCGGATCAATCATTATATCGACAAAGCCGGTTGCCAGAAGATAGTAGCCGTAACAGTCGCCCCAGTTGCGGTACAGCTTTACTTTACGAATCAACGCATCAAACTTTTCACGGTTTTGATAGCTTCCGATATTCAGATGATCTGTTGTTAACAGCACCGCCTCCGAAAGTGATTCGCAGTTACGCACAACGGTTTTCACATCGTTTATTTCAGTTACTTCGTTATCGCCGATAAGAAATTCATCGAGTACCGGCTGGTTTATTACTCCGAGAACCGGCTTGTTATTTTTCATCAGCGCAATTAAGGTTCCGAAACTCAACGCACCGCAGACAAAACTTTTTGTCCCGTCAATCGGATCCAACACCCATTTGTACTCTGCCTGTTCATTATGGTTTTCAAACTCCTCACCAACGATTCCGTGGTCGGGAAATTCTTTCATAATTGCTTCTCTCATTACTTCTTCGGCTTTTTTATCGGCAATAGTTACAGGCGATTGATCGCTCTTCGATTCAACGGTTATCCTCTGCCTGAAATATTTTTTTATGACCGCGCCGCTTATACCGGCAAGATGTTTTGAAAATTTCTTAAACGTAGTTAATTCATCCATAATACCCGGAAATGTTTGATTAAGAAAGAGCAAATAACTTTCAATAAAAAATAACTATTCCTATATTTGTAACCCAAATTTAAAGCAGAAAAATTACTCGCTGATAAATTTCTAATTACTATCCTTCAACAGAGTGGAATAATAATTGAAGGATTTTATCTCGGAGAGGTGGCAGAGTGGTTGAATGCGGCGGTCTTGAAAACCGTTGAGGGTTCACGCCCTCCGGGGGTTCGAATCCCTCCCTCTCCGCTCTACTATAATGTGTATTGAAAAGCCCTAATTTGTATAGGATTCTATCCACTTTGGGGCTTTTTTTGTATCCAGGTGGTACAATATCCCCCACTTGCACCACACAAAAAAATCCTTATGGAAAGATTTTGGAAAGATTTGGTGATGGTTTATTCTTCTTTATCAAAGGAGTTGTTTATTAGTACAGTGAGTCTTTCAACGTCATCGTGTAGGTTATCAGGTCTTACATGAGCATAGATTAATGTTTCTTCGATGCTTGAGTGACCTAACAGCTTTTGAATCTTCTCAATACCTACTCCCTTTTGTACAAGATGAGTTGCAAAGGTATGTCGAAACTTATGAAGATATGCTCTTGATTTAATTCCAGCATCATTCGCTATCCTTTTGCATACGCGTAGTAGTCTTCTTTCCGTTATCTTTTCACCCTTAGAGGAAGTGAATACATATTCAGACTCTTTACTTTCAGCAAGCTTAGATACAATATCATATACTACTGAATTCATCGGTATCTTCCGTTGAGATTCAAAAGTCTTGGTATTGAATCCGTCTTTCGGTCGGATTGTTATTGTACGAGCTTCTATGTCTACGTCATTCCAGGTTATGTTTGCCAACTCTTGAAATCTTAACCCGGTGTTTAATAACACAAGAAATATATATCTATGTTTGATATGCATCTTCTGCTTAAAGAATTCTTTCAGTTCTTCTTCAGTATAATAATCAGGTCGTTTCTTCTCGACCTTCAGGTTCTTTATATGACTCATAGGATTCCGTGTCAGGTTCTCTTTTCGGACTTCCTGATCAAAGATTGCTCTGAAGACCTGTAAGTAAAAGTTCACGGTCTTCGGTTTTGCCTTCAGAATTTTATCTGTGTTCCCTGTCGGGTCTTTCCTGGGGCTAATAAGCCGTTTGTATAGTTCTGAAGCGTCATTAGGAGTGAATTCATGTAAGTATTTAATACCACGCTCTTTAAGAAATGCTCGGAACTGATTAACTACTGAAGTATATCTTTGCACACTTCCGGGTCTGAGATGAGACTTGGTAGCCAAGTATTCATCCAATATATCGTCGAACAATACTTTGGCTTTTCTCATTCCCAGGCTTGTTAGTTTCTGATTATACTTCTCGTTCTTAATCTTAATCTCGAACTCTACCGCATCTTTCTTTCTATTAAAGACACGTATTATTCGTCTGTTGTTTATATCATATACATCGGTTCGATATTTGCCGTTCGAAAGTTTCTTTACTGACATGATATTACTCCTTCCGTTAATATTCTGATGAGTTGATTGAGATGAATCATTCTACGTCTGCCAAAAGCGATGGACGGAATTTGATCATTGATTACGAATAATCGTACTGCTTCGTAGCTTAGGTTCAGTTCTTGAGCTACTTCCTTGATGGTAAACAGTATTTTGTTTGGGTATTTATTCTGGATCAGTTTCTTTGTTAATTCAACATCAGATTGATCGGGGTGCTGTGTCTGCGGCTGCTCTGTATTGTTCTGATGAACTTCTGTTTTAGGTTCAGATTCAGAATCGATACGTTCAGCTAATTGTATGATTTGTGCCATAGTAGTTTTCCTCCATATTAGTTGTTTCAGATATTTCAGAACTCTCCCCTACCGTGTAATTCGGCGGCTTTGCTCTTGGAGTAGAGCTTGAAATTATCAGCAGTCATTTCTGAATTATTCTCCCAATTGGTGATAACTGATTTTCTTACGAAATAAACTCCTCAACATCGGGTTATCAATTTTTGGTGATCTCGGCAGGATTTTACGGTTGTTGAATACGATTGTGGCTGATGTCTGTAAAGGGGAAAATCGATATTGACGATTGTTAACGTCGGAAGCAAGGGTGGGAAAAAACCGAATTATCGATATTGACAACTTTTATATGCATTTATCAATGAATACGCTTGATTTCACCGAGTTGAGGGCATTTTTTTGCAGAAAAATCAAGTTCAACAACTTGGAGGATAAGATGAAATATGTTTCGATTCGTCAG